>NZ_JBNGHF010000023.1:0-71988 GCF_050611805.1 Methylotuvimicrobium sp. | reverse complement strand
TTGACACCAACACAGTGAGAGGAGTCCATATCATCATCGTAGATCAAAATTCGGCGCCGGGGTGACCGTCAAAGGACGCCGTCAATACATCCATGTGGCTCTATGCTGGCCCCTCGCCTAACGCTAGGTGAGGGGCCGATCACCCCGGTGCCTCTTTAGGCATCGCCGAAATTTGAAGTGCGAAAGGTATAATGGATTGTCATTATCAAGGCGATTTATTGTATCGATACACGATATAATCCGCAATTGAGCTTTATTCCGCGCCTTAAAACTGATTCATGAGTTTCCACGAACTAAACGCCCGGTTTCGCCGATTGCACAAAGAGCATGCCGCCTGGCGTTTGTTGCGCTCGGACAATGCACCGTTGATACTGGCCTTTGTCGCCGATTTGTTCGAAGAGGCCGACGAAATCGCGTTCGGCCGTGCCAAGATGGCGCTCGATACCGAGTTGGAGCATTGGCGCGAACAGGGCATTATTGAAGTCGAGGTCAATGCTGCGACCTATCTGCGGCAATGGATTCAAGCCGGTTGGTTGCGCGAGTTGGACGATCATTTGAGCAAAACCGATGCCTGCGAGGTCGCTCTGCGTTTCTGCCGGCAATTGGATCAGCGCGAGACCAACGCTACCGCGTCGCATTTGCGTATCGTGCAAGATGCGGTACGGGATCTATCGGTCGCGATCAGTCCCGACCCGGCTGAACGCATTCAATTGCTGGAATCGCGCAAGGCCGAAATTCAGCGTGAACTCGACGAACTGGAGGCCGGTATCGTTCATGAATTATCGGATACCGAACAGCGCGAGCGGATTATCGAGATTTATCAATTGGCAGCAGTGTTGACCGGCGATTTTCGCCGTGTCGAAGACGAAATTCGGCAAATCGACCAAACCCTGCGCGTACAAATGATCGAATCCGGCGGCAGCCGCGGCGATGTGATCCTGAGTCTGTTAGAACAGGAGCAACTGCTGGCCGCGAGCGATGCGGGCCGGGCTTTCGATGGCTTCTTTCAATTATTGTGCGATCAAAATCGCAGCACCGAATTACGCGAACAATTGAAAGCGATTTTAAGCCGTCCGGCCGCGAAAAATCTCAGTGAGCAACAGGCCCGCTTTCTCGGTAAACTCATGCGCGAATTGAGCCGCGAAAGCGGCAGGGTATTCCAGGTGCGCCGCCGTACCGAGGAAAATCTGCGGCAGTTCGTCGAAAGCGGCGCGGCCGGTGAAATGCGCGCCGTGGACCGATTGCTCGGCAAGTTGGAACGCTTGGGGGTCGGATTTAAGGAGGCCGATATTTCGATGCGTCACGAAACCAGTCTCAGACTCGACAGCGGCCATGTCAAAATACAATCCCCGGACAGTTGGTCTTTGAAAATGCCCGAGGAACAGCTTGATACGCGCAATGTGCAGGAACACATCAATACCGGCACGCCCAGCGATACGATGCTGCGGCAATTGCATGCGGTACAGGTATTGGCTGTCGCGGAAAAATTACGCAGCACCTTGCGGGCCAGCCGAATTCCGCTCAGTATCGCCGGTTTGGTTGCGCGACAGCCGATTCAGGCCGGCCTGGAAGAATTGATCGCATTTCTCAGGGTTGCGCGCGCGGTCGGCGCGACCGAATTGCAGGGCAGGGAAACCGTTGAGATTAAAGATAGAAACGGGCAGTGCTTGAAAGCTGAAATACCGCATTATTTGCTCAGCGCCGAGCAATTTCCCGAACGACTTGAGGAGTTGATTTTGTGAGTTTTTTCGATAAACCGCTTGGCGAAGAGTCTAGTGGGCAGCCCGATTTGTTCGATTTACTGCAAGGGCGTACCGAGCCGGCCGAGGTTTCCAGCGCGCAGCAAACCGATGAATACCTCGCGTTTGACGAGAAGTCCGAAGCCGGCGGCGAGACGGAAGCCGATTCCGGCCGATTGCCGCCCGAAGCACGCCGTGCATTGGTCGGGTTGCTGCGCCACGGCGTGATCATGGCCGACAATAAACGCCTGCAATTCGAGGCCTTGTGCCGCTACCGCGCACCAGTCGAAGCCCATCTGGCCGATATGTATCTGCGCCTGTTGCTGGACGAACATGCGGGATTGGCTATTTTACTGCAACAAGAAGCGGAAGAGCTCGACGAGGACGACGAAGTCAGTAGCCTGATTGTCAGGCGAACCTTGACGTTGTACGATACCTTATTGCTACTGGTGTTGCGCAAGCATTATCAAGAACGGCAAAATGCCGGCGAACAGCGCGTTATTATAGATATCGACCGCGTCGATGTCGCGTTACGGCCGTTTCTGCCGCTGACCAACAGCAGTCGCAGCGACCGGCGGCAGTTGAGCGGGGCGTTGAAAAACATGAAAGACCGGAAAATTTTGGCGGCGGTGCGCGGCGATGAAGAACGTTTTGAAATCACGCCGGTGATCCGTTATGTCGTCAATGCGGCCTTTCTCGAGCAAATGCTCGAAGAATATCTGAAGCTAGCGACTGGCGCCGGCCTGAGCGAAGAACAGGAAGCTTCCGATGTCTGACGGGAAGAGCGCGCAAGTCCGGGATGTGTTCGCTTGCGGTGCGATCCGGCTGCGAGAATTGTCGGTCTATAACTGGGGCTCCTTTCACGGTTTGCATACGGCCCGTATCGATCCCGATGGTACCTTGATCACCGGCGATAACGGCGCCGGAAAATCGACTCTGGTGGACGGTTTGATGGCCTTGTTGCTGCCGGCCGGCAAGGCGACGTTTAATGTCGCGGCGGCTCAGGGCGACCGGAGCGACCGCAGCTTGATGAGCTATATTCGCGGCAGTTTCGGCAGTGCCCACGACGGAGGCCGGACCCGGATATTGAGCAAGCGCGAAGGCGCGGTCGTCACTGGACTTCGGGCTTCTTATCAGGCCGACGACGGTTCGCAAATAACGCTCGCTGCCTTGTTTTGGATGTCGCATGCCGGTAATGCCCTAGGCGATCTAAAGCGGGTTTATCTAGTCGCACGCCGTAATGTGACCTTGAAAGAATTGCTCGATGCCTTCGGTGACGGCGATCCGCGTACATTGAAACAGTTCTTACGCCAAGATCCTATGATTACCGCTTGCGACGACCGTTTTTCCGAATATCAGGAACGCTACCGGCGCTTGCTGCACATGGATAACCCGAATGCGCCGGCGTTATTGGCGAGGGCTTTGGGCCTGAAGAAAATCGACGATCTGACTTCATTGATCCGCGATCTGGTGCTTGAACCCAGCAATGTGCGCGACGATGCGCGTAAAGCGGTCGACGAATTTGCCGATCTGGTCGGCATTCACAATCAGTTACTCGACGCCCGTCAGCAGCGCGATGCCTTGGCGGACTTGCCTGGCGTGACCGAAGACTTGCAGCGCGCCGAACAGGATTTGCAAAAGCTGGATGCCGAATTGGACGGCCTGTCGGCTTGGTTCGGCGAACAATGCGCCGGGCTATGGCGGTTGCGCATCGAAACCATCGCTTCGGCGCTGCAGCAGGCCAAGGATCATCTCGAACGGCTGGAAAACCAAGTGAACGAAGCCGCGGAGCGTTCCGAGCAATGCCATGCCGATTATCTGCAAGCCGGCGGCGAGCGTATCGAATTCATCAAGAAAGACTTGCAGGCCGCCGAAGCCAAACTGGCCGAAGTCAATCTCAAGGCCGCGCGCTATCAGCAAGTTGCAGGCTGTTTGCAATTGGAGGGCAGACTCGAAGAAGCGGTTTTTCAAGACAACCAGCAGCGGGCGCAACAGGCCCGAGAAGCCATCGCCAACGAAAAAACGCAAGTTCAGAACGATTTCGCCGCGGAGGCCGCCAAACTGAGTAATGCTCAGGAACAACAACGGCACTTGCAGGACGAAATCGGCGAAATCGAGGCGCGCCCCGATTCCAATATCGACGCCAAGTTTCAAATCCTGCGCGATGAAATGGCCGAAGCGCTTGGCTTGGATCGCGGCAAGCTGATGTTCATCGGCGAATTGTTGGACGTGCGTGAAGACGTGCGCGCTTGGCAGGGCGCGATAGAGCGTGCGTTGGGCGGGCTGCGCACGACGCTGGCGGTGCCGGAAAGCGATTTTCCATTGGTCACGCGCTGGTTGAATCAACGTCATACCGGCTTGCATGTGCGCGTGCAAGTCGTTCGCGAGCTCGACCAGGCGCCGGAATTCAAAGTCGACGGCTATTTACGCAAACTGGCTTGGCGCGAGCATCCTTATCGCGACTGGCTGAAACGGCACCTGGCGCGTTTCGATCTGCACTGTGTCGAAAGCACCGAACGGCTCGACCAAACGCCTTTTTCGATGACGCGGCAAGGCTTGATGCACATGGATCGCGGCCGCTTCGAGAAAAAAGATCAGCAGCGCATCGACGACCGCCGCGCCTGGCAATTGGGATTTTCCAACAAAAGCCGCCTGGCTCTGTTGCGTCAAGATGTCGAACGCTTGAAACAAGAAGTCGTCGAGTTGGGTAAGGCGGTCGGCAAGGCTCGCGAAGCCATGGATTCGGTCGACCGGCGCGACCGGCAATGGGAAGAACTAAGTCAGTTCCGCTGGGCCGATATCGATGTGCCGTACTGGCAAAACCGCATCGCGGGACATAAACACGATATCGAACAATTAGAACGGGTCGGCGGCGATCTGGCCGCCGCGAAGGTGCGTTGGGAAGCGTCGAAAGCGGCATTACAGGATTTGCAAAAGCAAAAGGATGGTCAAATCGGACGCGTGAGCGCGATCGGTAAGGACCATGAAAACGCCGAAAAAAACAGACAACAAGCCTTGAAGCTGGCCGAAACCGGCGTTGCCGACGATTTGCGCGCGGCATTGCTGAAAAAAATAGGCGCACTCAAGGACGCGCAACTGGAAGAAGCCGCGAAAATCGAGGAGCGTTATCGCCGCGATATGGAACAGCAACGAGGAGTCGTTCGCGCCCGCAAAGACCGGGCCAGCCGGTCGGCGGTCGGCATCATGACCGGTTTTCGTGCGAAATGGGAAATCATCGCTGCTGATTGGGGCGGGGATCTGGCGAGTCTGCAGGATTATCTGGCGCATTTAGCGCAATTGGAGCAAGAAGGCCTGCCGGCCTTGGTCGAAAAGTTTCGCGAACGCCTCAACCGACACGCGACGCAATCGCTGGCGGGGATACGCACACGAATCGAATCGGAGCGGGAAGACATCGACGAGCGCATCCAAACGATCAACCGGGTGCTGGAGCGGACCGAATTCCGGGCCGGAAGTTATTTGCAATTGGGCATGAAAAACGAGCAATACGAGCATGTGCAGCATTTCAATCGCCTGTTGAGCAAAGTCATGGAGCAATTGACCAGCGACGATCACGAAGCGCGTTTCGCCGGCTTGCAGCAGGTCATCGCTATTCTGGAAAAGGCCAGTAATCCGGCTACGGCCAATACGCAGGAAAGTCTGCGTTTGCTCGATCCGCGTCATCAACTGTCGTTTTATGCCGAGGAAATCGGCGCGGAAGACGGCAAGATTCGCGATGTGTTGATGTCGTCCAGCGGTAAATCCGGCGGGGAAAAAGAATCGTTTGCGGGCACCATCGTCGCGGCGAGTCTGGCTTACGTATTGACGCCGGATGGCAGCGATAGGCCGGTCTACAGCACCGTATTTCTCGACGAAGCCTTTTCGAATACGGCCGAAGCGGTCAGCCGCCGGGTACTGCGCATCTTCAAGGAGCTGCATATTCATGTCAATTTGATCACGCCCTATAAGAACCTAAATTTGGCGCGCGAGTCCGCCAGCTCGCTGTTGATTGCCGAACGCGACGGAGCGGCGCATGAAAGTAGCCTGTGCGAAGTGACCTGGCAAGAGATCGACGAGCGTTTGCGGCAACAAGCCGAAGCATTCGATGTGGTGTTGGCATCCTAGCGTTTATGAAAGCCAGGCAATCGCTCCAGCAAATGAAAGTTCTCTGGTGGCGGAGGGGCGGTCACTCGCCCGACAGGACGCCGTGAATACGTCCTTGTAGGCTCGACGGCGGAATCTAATTGCCATGGATGGCGTGTATTAGGGCAATGCAGGAGCAATTGCCGAGGAGCAAAAATCTGCCCTGCCGCCGACGCCTGTCGATCGAGCAATCGCACCCTCTGTTGAGTCGGCATTGTTTTTCTTATCGAAAAATTAGATAAAGTATCCTAATCTACGAACTTTCACAGTAAATTATCCAAGTTAGTCAATCATAACCAATGGACTATGGCATTTAGGTGCTGGGTGAATACATCCATGTAAGTTTGACGACGGAATCTGATTGCTGTGAGTACCTAGGGACTTCAAACCCAATTATCGAGGAAACAACCATGCAAGCCTACTATGAAAGAGAAACTGAAATCCCTAACAATCACCAGCTCGATTTATCGTTGCCTGATGACATTCCAGCGGCTAAAGCTAAAGCGGCGATTATTTATGAATTTTCAGAGCCAAAAGATAATACAGGGATCGCTTTAGCAGAATTTTTAAATAAGTATCAAATCGAAGGTGTTGATCGCGGATTCAAATAACATGTACAAATCACAATTGCGGCGATGGTGATTTATGAAGTGGTGCGCGGCATTGAGTTACTGCCTGATTCTAAAAAACGGTTAAAACGACCGATTAGATTGAATCCGCGTCCCGATCTTCAAATATTGGAGGCATATTGCCTGCTCGACAGACATTGGTTGTTGGAGCGCGCTTGGCAAAACGATGATATCGTCAATGCGCCGCCATTCGATGCGATCAGCATGAACTTAGGTGATCTTTGGCTACCGCAAGACTGAGTAGAGCAAAAGGAGGGCGTGTAAGGCGCTATATTGCAAGAAATAAAAGAGATACGGCCTTTTTATTGCTAAAAAATAGTAAGTACGATGTGGTGAGGAACGAACTACTCTTGTGCCCTGTGGGTATTGGTCGCGATCAATGAGCATCGCTAATGCTCAATGCCTCCTGCGCGCGCTACCCGATTTTTGCGACCCCCTTCTTTTGCTGATAGGCTGGAGAAAGTTAATGCCAACAATTTCAATGTTCTACGGAATTATTATTCGGATGTATTACGCGCCGAAGGAGCATCCTCCGCCACATTTTCACGTCTACTTTGGTGAGCATAAGGCGACCATTGATATCCGAACATGCGAGGTAATACAAGGCGACCTACCAAGAAAGCAGACTAAGCTTGTCTTGGCATGGGCGGAACTTCATCAGGAAGAGCTGATGGCTGATTGGGATCTGGTGATGAATGGTGAGGAACCATTTAAAATCCAACCGTTACAGTAAGAGGTAAAATTATGTATCCATCTGTTAAAAATGTCACTCCGGGTGAAGATTATCTTCTCTCAATAGTCTTTGATAACGGAGAAAGAGGAACTTTAGATATGAAGCCGTATTTGGATTTTGGTGTTTTTCAGAGACTCAAAGAACGCAATGTATTCAATCGAGTCCGTGTATCTTTTGATACCATAGAGTGGGATTCGGGGATAGATCTTGATCCTGAGTTTGTTTACAACAAAAGCGAACGTTCAGTCGCACAATAAGGTACTTCAGCCGACGTGAAAAAACCGCGCGATTGAGGAGTTCGGTGTCAGTCGTTCCTTACAATGACATTCAGATCTTGGTGATTTAACTTGAGACTCAGTTTAGTCGGACAGCATCCCGATTGGCCAGGCCTTTACGCATTGAATTTGCAGGAGCGCTCTACCATGTAACCGCTCGCGGCAACGCTCAAGAAAATATCTATCGTAACGATGCCGATCGGGAGCGGTTTTTGGCGTTGTTACAAAATGCCGTTAATCGTTACGATTGGTATTGCCATGCGTATTGTTTAAGGCGGGGCGCTTGAGTTGTGATGGTTAATTGTTTAACATCGCCGGCTTGTCTGGAAGTTTCGTTAATACTATGAAAGCACCCATTGTACTGATCGGTATCGGGGAATTAGGCGGCGAATTCGCGCGCGGTTTTTTACGTTGCGGACATCCGGTTTATCCGATCACCCGGCAAACGGCACTCTTTGACGCGGCTGATCAAATACCGACGCCGGGCCTTGTTTTGATCACGGTGCAAGAAAGCGAACTGGACAGGATATTGAAGGATCTTCCCAAGTCCTGGCGAGATAAAGTCGGACTCGTGCAAAACGAATTATTACCTCGTCATTGGCAACAGCATGGCATCGATAATCCTACCGTTGCCGTGGTCTGGTTTGAAAAGAAACCGGGGATGGCGTTGACCAATATTCTCTATACACCGGTGTATGGCCCTCATGCCGATGAGCTAATTCATGCATTGGAGGCAATCGATATTCCTACGCGCTTGCTGGAAGATGAACCTCAATTGGTATACCAACTTCTGCGTAAATCGCTTTATATCATGACGGTCAATATCTGCGGTTTGTCTTGCGGCGGTACGGTTGGAGAATTATGGGCACAGCATGGCAAGCTAGTTCGGGAAGTTGCATTGGAAGCGATCGGTATTCTGGAATGGCTAAGCGGCCAAGAACTTCCTGCAGAAAAGCTGATTGCCGGCATGATTGAAGGCATTGAGGATTGTCCCGACAGAAATTGCCTCGGCCGTAGCGCTCGATTCCGCTTGGAGCGTGCTCTGCACTATGCCGGGGAAGCCGGATTGGAGACGCCCAGGCTCAATGACATCTACCGGCAAGTCAAGCAAGAAAAACCGTAATCAATGAGCCGATGGGGACTGCTGCCGGAAGAAGTACTGGCGCAATTGCGAACACGCGAGTGGCTGAATGCTGAAAACCTGCGCGGCCGTTTGAGCGGCGACCGTCCTTTTCCTATCCGAATAGCGCTTAAAGCGCCGACCGGTGCTCAGGCTTTGGCCAATCTGGAGCATTTCCGACGCTTTATCGAAAGCTGGAGGTGTTGGCCGAATCCGGGTCAAGTGAACTGGCAAATTAAAAAATTCCTGCAACTAGGTGAGCAAGCACTGCCCGTTGCTGTGCAAATCGATTCGATGCCGGCGTTGATAGCCGTTCTGGGTTCGAAAGCCGAAGCTAGAAAACAGCGCTGGGAGCAGTTGATGCGACCGCTGTTGAATATCGATGCTCGCCTGTCCTCCGTTTTAATCAAACAACTGTCGGTACTGGAAAGCATGGGGCCGGACGATAGCGCGCTATTGGCGCAATTACTGCCTCAGTTACATCGGGACATGGGGCATGGCGCTTATTTGCGCGCCTTGTCGCTGAAGGGCGTCGATACCAAGTTCGTTGAAAATTATCATGGCTTGATCGAAGCCTTGGCGGACCGGCTTCATGATGGCTCGGTGACTGAACGAGGTGGCTTGTTGAATTGGTTGAATTGTATCGCTAATCCGAGCGGCTGGCTGTTAGTGCGTCCGTTGTGTCGGCAAGGTCGCGATCGACTAGCCGGTTTGCCGGTTTTGCAAATGGATACGCGGACGCTGCAAAGCTATGTCTTGCCTGTCAGTCGTATTCTGGTCGTCGAAAACAAGCAAAGCGGTTATGCGTTGCCGGAACTGGACGACACCATTGCGGTATTCGGCGGCGGCAGGAATACTGCCTGGATGGATACCGAGTGGCTCAAGCAGAAAAGTATCGCTTACTGGGGCGATATCGATAGCTGGGGCCTGACAATTTTGAGCGACGCGCGTCGGCGTCAACCGCATTTGCAGGCGTTGATGATGGATGAGGTTACCGTTCTTGAATATCGAAACCGCATGGTCGATGAAGAAAGTCCCCAGACTAGGCTGCCTGAATATCTGACCGAAGCGGAACAACAATTGTTTGAACGCTTGCAAAGTCGGCATTACGAAAAAACGCGGCTGGAACAAGAGCGCTTGGCGCCGGATTATATTCGGGCGTGTTTGCTGGGTTGGCATTAATTATGAGACGGAATTTTCCGGTTCCTGCGGTCCTCCTTGGAAACCATACCTCGGCTGCTGAGGCAAGATCGGTATGTATTACCACGCTGAAGCGGTGGGAACGAGAATCTTTTATGATCTTTATAGCGAAATGCTTTTCTAAGGTTATAAGTCCATGTGATCTATTTCTTGAATTCTCATTATTAATCAGGTAGATACCTGATTAGCAAGATGCTTTAGCTTGCCGAAGCCTAGTGTCCGAGCAGGGGCCAATCGTAGTCGCAAAAACCTTCTGCGGGACGGGTTATTTAACCCGTCCCCAACGTTTCGGTTTGCCCTAAACATTTCGGCTGACTTCGGCCAAAGTCAAAACGTTTAGGACGGGGTTGCAAACCCCGTCCTGCTAAGGGAACGAGTCGGGGTTGATTGAGAGTGAGCGTAGGTTGTGTCGGTCTCAGGAAGCTGGAGCTCTCATCGTTATACATAAGTCAAAATATACCCTTTTGCAATCTTAACCAATGAGACCTCGATACCATTTACTGTTACTTAACACTCGCGGCTAGGCGATCCGCGTAGGGTACGCTGTGCGTACCATGGTAACCCCGCAATGTTCATGTGCCAACCGAGCCGCCAGGGCACGGCTTTGGCACGCGCAGCGTACCCTACAATTTATGTATAACGATGAGAGCCGGAGCTTGGGAAAGAGCGTGATGTGGTTGGCCGTTTTTAGCTAAAGAAACTTGCTAATCAGGAGTAGATTTGTGAAGCCCGAGTTGGATTATTTATTGCTTGAGTTTTAAGGATTAATTTTTTTTGGTGTTGGGCTTTATGAAAAACTATTCCTTTGCGATGCTGAAAGGCGATATATTCGGCGGGTTGACTGCGGGTGTTGTTGCATTGCCGTTGGCGCTTGCATTTGGTGTCGCATCCGGTGCTGGTGCATTAGCCGGTCTTTATGGTGCGATTGCGTTAGGTTTGGTTGCCGCCGTTTTTGGCGGCACTCAATTACAGGTGAGTGGACCCACTGGGCCGATGACGGTCGTTTTTGCTTCGGCTTTGACGACTTTCGGAGGGAATTTCCAGTTGGCGTTGGCCGTTGTTTTGATTGGCGGTTTGTTACAAATCTTGTTCGGTTTGATACGGTTGGGCGGCTTGGTGCGGTTTATTCCTTATCCAGTGATTTCCGGCTTCATGAGCGGCGTCGGCATGATCATCATCATTTTGCAGATGGCGCCGCTATTAGGCGGTACACCGGATTCCTCCACACTATCGGCCTTGTTTAATTTACCGTCAGTCATCGAATCGGTCCGGTTCGATTCGATGTTTTTGGGTTCGCTGACCTTGGCAATTGTTTTTTTGACGCCTATCAAAATCAGCCGCTTCATTCCTTCACCGTTGTTGGCGCTTTTTATTGGTACCCAACTGGCCGTCTTTGCGGGCCTTGAAGCCGCCGTGATCGGCGATATCCCGGGCGGGTTACCTAAGTTGCATTTCCCGTCTTTTAGTCTGGAACATTGGTCCTCGGTGTTTATGTTAGGGTTGACGTTGGCTTTGTTGGGCAGTATCGATAGCTTGTTGACTTCATTAGTAACCGATTCGATTACGCATACGCATCATAAGCCCAATCGAGAGTTGATTGCGCAAGGGTTGGGTAACATTTTGTGTGCTTTCATCGGCGGCTTGCCGGGTGCGGGAGCGACGATGCGCACTGTGGTCAATGTCAAGGCCGGTGCGCAAACACGGCTGAGCTCAGTGATGCATGCTTTATTCCTGTTGTTGTTATTGCTTGAACTCTCGCCGCTGGCAAGTCAAATTCCGTTACCGGTGCTAGCCGGTGTCTTGATCAAGGTCGGTTTTAATATCATCGATTACAGAATGTTCAAATTGGCGTCGAGCTCGACTCGTTCGGAAGTATTGATCATGTTTTGTGTGTTGCTACTGACCGTGTTAGTCGATTTGGTCATTGGCGTGACGGTCGGCGTGATTTTGGCCATGGGGATGTTGACTTGGCGTTTAGCGCAGCAGGCCGACATTAGTTTCGAGACCAATCATGACTATCATTTGACAGAAAAACCAGGGGAGGGTGTTAGAATTATGTCGATCAAGGGTCCGCTGTTTTTCGGTTCGACCAGTCAGATGTTGGACCGCATTGAGGCGGTCGACAGCATCATGGATACCGAGGAGGTGATACTCGACTGTCGGCGCGTGGATTTGATGGATCTGAGTGCTATCGTGATGCTGGATGAAGTGGTGCGCTATCTGCAGGGGCGTTCGATGCAGGTTAGAGTTCTGGTTAAGTCAGCTCTGCGCGATCAATTACTCAATGCAAAGAGTTCGAGTTTTAATGAGCGAATTCTTTTTACGAGTCTACATGAAGCGCTGGTGCCGGTTGCGCAATTACAAAGCCTTCATGAGCTCGATTCTATGAGAATTATGCAAAAAGATTATTGAGAGGGCCGAACGAGGCTTTTGGCCCTAACTTCGGTTTCAAATTGATTTTCGGTATGTTGCTGCTGGGTTTCTTTGCCACGGTTGTGAAAAGTAAGAATACTCCCGCAGGGGCGCAGAGTTTTTAATTTTTTAGTTTGTTAAATCCCATAATTCCATTGGCTTGCGGAAACCGGAAAGTGTTTTAAATCTTTATATTTTCAGCGCCTCTGCGGAAGATATTTCAGTTCTTTATTGAAGAAATACGTCTTTCGATTTAACAAAGATCATCCGGACACCTCGGATTTGATTAAAAATGCACAAGAGCAATCTCCTCGAGCCATACAGGCGGTTTGTTCGATCGGTCGATCGAGCAGTGTCGAAATCAAGGCATGGTCAAAATCGCAGAGTTCGCTGAACTGTTGGGCTAAGTCGTGATAGACGCAGTTGGAGGCTTTGATTATTGGCTGGCCTGTGTTGATATCAAGCGATGCCTCATAACCCAAGCTTTGCATCGTGTCGACCAGTGCCGCGACTTTTTCATCGGGTTGTTTGCCGTCAAATTGAGTGAGAAGCGTTTTAGCCAATTTAACGCCGAGTCGCCACATGAACTGTCGAAATGCATCTTCAGACATTTCAGACTTAAGTTCCGATAACACCAGATTACCGAACCATGAGTATTGCTTCGGAAAGTAATTAATGCCGTGTTCGGTCAAGACATAATTTCGGGACGGCCGTCCTCCCGTGCTTTTGAATATGTCTTTTTTAACCAGCTGTTCTTGTTCAAGGCTGGATAAATGTTGTTGAACCGCATTTCTGGAAATATCCAGCTGTTCGGCAATCTCATCGATACCCAGGCCTAATCTTGACTCGAGCAGTAATTTCAATATTTGCTCGCGTCGAGTGCCTATTCCTTTTGTCAAAATAACCTCCTCCCCTTGAATAATCGTTTTTTACGCCAATTTATAGGCTATTTCAAATAGCAAGCATAGCATAATAAAGCAAATATGTAACTTATGTAATATAAATATTGCAAAAGAATGGTATCGAGACTAAACTTGTTCTTGGTAACTATTCAGTCCCCCGGCAATTATCGTTCCCACGCTCTGCGTGGGAACGCCTGAGTACCGCTCCAGCGGTACGAGACGCTAGAGCGTCTTGGTCTTCATTCCCACGCAGAGCGTGGGAACGATAGGGTGTGAATAATTACTGTTCTTGAGCCTTTGGTGCTCAGCGATAGAAATATAAACATAAACAAAGGAAGATAACGATGAGTGAAGCTACACCTAATCAATCATTATTTGAACAAATCGGTGGAGAAGCGGCTGTTAATACGGCAGTCGACATTTTTTACCGTAAAGTATTAGCGGATCACCGAATCAATCGCTTTTTCGATAATGTCGACATGGAGCAACAGGCGGCGAAACAAAAAGCGTTTTTAACAATGGCATTCGGCGGACCGAATAGTTACACCGGTGCCGATATGCGCAACGCCCATGCTAGATTAGTCAAAATGGGGTTGGACGATTCGCATTTCGATGCCGTTATGGAACATTTAGGCGGAACATTGAAAGAATTGAACGTGCCTGATAACCTAATCGAGCAAGTCGCTTCGATTGCAGAAAGTACCCGCAACGATGTATTAGGCAGATAATTAGGGAAGTTTGACGATGGCCCTGAAAAAAATCATATTGGACGAGCATGAGACTATTTGCCATGAGGGTGAAACAGTTCTTGAAGCTTTATTGCGCGACAATGTCGATATTCCCTTTAGTTGCAAACAAGGCGCCTGCCAAAGTTGTATGGTGCGCAGTTTGGATGTTCCTCCCCCCGCTCACGCGCAAAAGGGCTTGAAGGATGTTTTGTGTAAGCAAAACCATTTTTTGGCTTGTTTATGCTATCCCGAACAGGACATGTCGATTACCCTGGGCCATCAACCCGAATACTTTACCGAAGGTACGGTTATCGCAAAGGAACTGCTTAATCCTGAGACTGTTTTATTAACGATACAGTGTAAAGACGCACTGGATTATTATGCGGGACAATTTGTCAATTTAAAACGTGCGGACGGTTTGATTCGGAGTTATTCTATCTCCAATAGCCGAAGGCATGCCGAAAAACTGACTTTTCATATTCGCCGGTTGGCGGGCGGAAAGTTCAGCGAATGGGTGCATCAGGAATTAAATATCGGCGATACGATTGCCGTGTCCGACCCTCAGGGACTTTGTTACTATTTGCCCGATAAAATGGAACAAAGCCTGTTATTGATCGGCACCGGTAGCGGTTTGGCGCCGTTGGCTGGGATAATCCATGAAGCCTTGGAGGAGGGGCATACCGGTCCTATCCATTTGTATCATGGCAGTCGAGACGTGGATGGCCTCTATTGGATCGACGAGATGCGTGAACTCGCTGATAAATACGAGAACTTTCACTATACGCCTTGCGTATCGAGAGGCGATGCGCCGGAAGGCGTCGCGCAAGGCCGTGCTAACGATGTAGCAATGGCAAACATTCCCGATTTAAAAGGCTGGCGTGTTTATTTATGCGGGCATCCGGACATGGTAAATCATGCGAAAAGAATGGCTTACTTAAACGGCGCTTCGCTACAAGATATTTATTCCGATGCATTTCATGTCGCATCGCCTACACTGGACTGATATATATTCGGATTTTCGTAGGGTACGAATCGCGCACCTATTTCGAGGTTTGTTTTTTCTATTACGTTTGTCAATGGTTCGACGCCTCACGTTGAGCCTAAGGATTTCGTGATAAATAACGTCCAGCTTTGTTGAGGGTTCGGTCACTCGCTTGGCAGGACGTCGTGAACCCAGCACCTAAATTATCCAAGAGGACTAACCATAGCCAATAGATTATGGAATTTCGGTGCTGGGTGAATACGTCCGTGTAGGCTTGACGGCGGTGACTGATTGCCATGGATGGCGTGTATTAGAGCACCAACAGTAGGCGCTTTAGGCGATGCAGGGCAGAAAAATGCTCCTGCATTTTCTGCATTCGTTACATCTTTGTAACTCAGCAATTGCCGACGACTGCAAGGATGCAGGAGGTAAGGCAACGCAGGAGCAGTTGCCGAGGAGCAAAAATCTGCCCTGTTGCCGACACCTGCCAATCGAGCAACCGAACCCTGCTTAAAATAGGGGGGTAATTTACGGCCAAATCCTTAGTCCCCGTTCCTAATCAAAAATAACCGAGCCTCTTTCGGTTATTTTGGGGATTTCGTCATACGGCGAGACTATCATTTTCATTCATGCCGGCCGGATTTTGCTGCGCAATTTTTTGAGTAGGTTATGATCGAACCCGTTGCCTTAAAAGATTTTTTCATCACGTTTTTTTCATCCGCTTTGATCATTCTGGCCGGCGCAAGCTATGCGCTGCTCTATGCTTGGTCTAAAGTGAACCCGAATTCCCGAATCAAAATTGCCGCTTATTTTTCTTACGCCGTGTTGGTCATATCGGTCGGCGTATTGTCGAGTGCCGCCAATTTTTCGGGTTACTGGCTGATTGTCACCATTTTGATGATCATCGGCTATTTTTTTGCACCGATAGGCATCTGGCATCTATGTGTTAAAACGCATCATAATGAAGAGGCCGCTATAATAATAAATAAGAGGAGGAGCGATGAATGAAACACCGTTGTGGGCATCGGAGTCATTCTGGAAAAAAACCGCGATCTGGGTAACGGCCGGGTCGTTTTTAATATTAGTTGTCTTAACATTCGATTCACTCAAAAAAACTACGGCAGGAACGCAGAGGGTTCCTGCCTATGACGTGATCAATAAACAAATCGATTATCAATTTGATAAAGAATTGAATAAATTTATGCCGGTCATCGGCGGAGAAGAGCTGTTATTCGGTAAGGAATTCACCGAAGAAGAAGCGAGAGAGTTAGTCGATTTAGGTAAAAAAACCACGCAAGCTAAAAATTGCATGAATTGCCATACCTTGCTCGGCAACGGTGCTTATTACGCGCCGGATTTGACCAAAGCCTGGTTGGATCAAGGCTGGATCAGTCCTGAGATGCGCGAGGACATGATGTTGCAGTTTTTAATGAACCCGGAAAAGAACGCCCGTACTTTTGGTACAGGACGCAAGATGCCGAACTTGGGCATTACCGAAGCCGAAGCTAAAGGCGTTGTGGCCTTTTTGAAATGGATGTCGAGTATCGACACGAACGGCTTTCCCTATAACTTTAAAACCTTGTACGCGGAGGATTGATCATGAAATCGGGTGGATTAGCGGGTGTGATTGAAAACGCGGGCGTATTAGTTGATCGATCGCGCGGTTATTGGCAGGATTTTCAGAACTGGGTGCAACTGGATAGTAGTACCTTAAGTCCCGGCAGACAACTGGCGGTAAAATATTTCATCGTTGCGGTGATTTTGTTTTGTGCGCAGATTCTGTTCGGACTGTTGGCCGCGCTGCAATTTATCTTTCCAGGATTTCTCTACGAATTTTTGGATTTCAGCGTCAACCGCATGGTGCATATCAATGCGATGATTGTGTGGATGTTATACGGCTTCTTCGGTTGCATCTATTGGTTGTTGGAAGATGAAAGCGGCACTGAAATCGTCGGTTTAAAGTACGGGGTTTGGGCTTTTTGGATTTTGACAAGCGCGGTAATGCTTGTCGTATTGGTTTATTTACTCGTGCAAATCGGGCCGGGCAAAGATTCCAGTTTGTGGTTCATCAATGAAGGCCGTGAATACATCGAAGCGCCGCGCTGGGCCGATATTGGTATCGTCGCGGTTGTGTTGACGTTCTTTTATAACGTCGTTGTGACCTTCAGTAAAGGTAAGTGGTCCGGAATCGCAGGTGTGTTGACATTGGACTTGGTTGCCTTGGCCGGTTTGTATGTGGCTGGGATGTTTTATATGACCAATATCACGCACGAACAATATTGGTGGTGGTGGGTCATTCATCTTTGGGTCGAAGCGACATGGGAAGTCTTGGTTGGCGTGATCATGGCCTGGTCGTTGATGAAACTGCTCGGCGTCCGGCGAAAAATCGTCGAAACCTGGCTGTATATCGAAGTCGCGCTGATGTTCGGTTCTGGCATCTTGGGTTTGGGGCATCATTATTTTTGGATCGGCACGCCCGAATATTGGCTCACGATCGGTGGTTTTTTCTCGGCACTTGAACCAATACCGTTGGTCGCAATGGTCGTGCATGCGGTTTACGACTCCGGGGCGCATTCGTTCAAGACCGGCAATCATCCGGCATTAGCCTGGATCATTGCGCAAGCCTTCGGTAACTTCTTCGGAGCGGGCGTTTGGGGCTTTATGCATACGCTGCCGCAGATTAACTTGTACACGCACGGCACGCAATGGTCGGCTTCGCACGGACATTTGGCCTTTTTCGGCGCCTATGCGACGATCAATATCGCATTCTTTTATTTGGCGATACAGCACTGGCGAGGTGATGTCTGGATGGCTGGAGGCATCAAGAATGCCTGGCGCTGGAAATGGGCCTTGGGTCTACTGAATGTTGGCGTCCTTGGGATGACGATTGCCTTATTGATTGCCGGTTACGAACAATCGTTCGTCGAACGCGCCGTCGAAGGATCGACTTGGGGCGGCTATTTCGCTGCGCAGTCTCAGCCGGCTTTCCAAAGTGCGATGACGTGGCGTTTGTTTTTCGGATTGATCACTGCAAGCGGGTTAGTCTTGTTGGTTTGGGACTTGCTAACGATCGGCAAAGGCGAAGAGCGTAAGGCTGAAATGCCGCAACAGGCCTAAAAAAACAAGTCATTTGCCGCATAAAAAAAGGCGCTTTATTCGAAAGAATAAAGCGCCAAGGCCTTAACAAACAATCACAAAGGAGGACACACAACGAAAGCATTTCTGCTTGTTAATACTAAGGCATTTCCTATGCCAAAGTTTTTAAAAATACAATAACATTCTGATATTAAATAAGAAATATCTTTATTTAGAAATGCAGTTAAATCACGAAAATCGCTATTAAGACAAAACAATGGCTTTTAATGCACAAAAGTTATGTTTTTTCGATGCTGGCTCCCTATTTTGGTGCATGAGTTACTGTGAAAGTACTCGAATCGAACAGGGTGCGGTTGCTCGATTGGCAGGTGTCGGTGGCAGGGCAGATTTTTGCTCCTGCAAAATCTGCATTCATGCCATCCTTGGCAATCAGTCGCCGCCTTCAAGCATGGACGTATTCACCCAGCACCTAAATTTCATAGCCCATTGGCTATGGTTAACTGTCTTGGATAATTTAGGTGCTGGGTTCGCGGCGTCCTGCCGAGCGAGTTACCGAACCCTCAACAAAGTTCATAGCTCCAGGCCGTTATCGTAGCCCACCATCGAAGTTTATCGCAGAGGTTCAGTGTTCTAAGTCTTAAAGAAAAAATGTGACGGGCTTCAATGTTTACAAGTGCCTGTTTCGAATCTACACTGAAGATCTGTTCAGATCCTTTTATGCCACTAATGGGTTTCTATCGTTTGGAATTAAAGCCAATCGAATGCTTCGTCCATCGAAGTCGGTATCGTTGCCGGTTTTTCTTTCCTGACCGATTTGACAAGACCGGTTTAGTATTGGACAGAGGCTGCACGCTATCGTCGATTAGTGCCGATAAGGGTTTGGTCGTAAATAACTTCCCCCTTTTACCGAACCCTCAACAAAGCGCATAGTTTCAGGAAGTTATTTATCACGAAATCCTAAGTACCGAATTCGATCTTTATCATATTGAGTTCGGTGAGATAGCCGGGATTTGAATCAAAGAATATCCGAACCGCCATCGATACTCCGGGGTATGCCATGAATCAGTTTCGAAAGCCCAAAGGCCAATGGCGCCCGCGTCAGGTTTTATTGTTCAGCGGCCACATGATCGATGCGCCCGATCGGAACCAACCGAGATTTCCACCCGACAAGGAAGTCGTCGCCGCGCAGAAAATAGCAGAAACGCTCGATAAACTCGAAGCCGGTCCGGAAGATTTGGCGATGACCCAGGGTGCTTGCGGCGGTGACATACTGTTCGCGGAAGCCTGTCTGCAACGCGGTGTCGGACTGATTCTGCTACAGCCCTTCGATGAACCGTTATTCATTGAGAAATCGGTGCTTCCGTGCGGAGAATCCTGGAGGAACCGATACTATAAGATCAAGCCGCATGCGCGAATCGAATCCGCGCCGGCCGTGCAAGGTGCTCCGCCCGAAGACGTCAATCCTTACGAGCGCTGCAATCGTTGGTTGCTAGACTCGGCAATGGCCTATAGTACCGAAAAGGTTCATTTTATTTGTTTGTGGAACGGCGAGGGCGGCGATGCGCCGGGCGGAACAGCGCATATGTTCCGGGAAGTCAATGAGAAGACAGGCCAGGTGTATTGGTTGAATACCAGGGAATTGTGGTGAAAAACATTATCGGTAATTTCAGGTATACGGGATGGCGGTTCGGTCCCGAGGCATGAACGACATTAATCCCGCCGATGCTCTGGTTCTTGATCCGATTTTACGTATCGAAAAAAATCAGCCGAGCCGGTATCGAATTCGCGGCTAAATACTGCAAACCGAAACATTTCGAAGGATATCTATCATGAAACAATGTTTTGTCATTCAAGGCTACGGCAAGAAAACCGATTACACCAACGGCCGCGAATTGGATCTCGATGCATCGTACGAAATCATTAAAATTGCGGTGGAATCGGCCGGGCTGGAATGCATTCGTGCCGATGAAATCGTTCATTCCGGCACGATCGATGTGCCGATGTACGAGCGGCTGTTGAATGCCGATCTGGTCATCGCCGATCTGTCCACTTACAACGTCAATGCGGCTTTCGAACTCGGCGTGCGTTATGCTTTGCGGCCGCATACGACGATCGTTTTGGCCGAAGAGCAGTTTAAAAGCCCTTTCGATATGTCGCATATCGTGATTCGGCGCTATAAACATTTGGGTGAAGAAATTGGCTACAAAGAAGCTCAGCGCCTTATGAAAGAGTTGGAGGAGGCGATCAAACAAATTATCGGCAGCCCCGTAACCGACAGTCCCGTCTATACCTATCTGCCGCAATTGAAGCCTCCGCAACTAGTACCGCAACTGTTTAAATCGGCGGTTTCGCCTTCCGCACCGAAACCGTCCATTACGTTAGCCGGAACTTCGCCGAGTCCGGTCGCAGAAATCATTGGCGAGGATAATCCCAGTGCCAAAAAGATGCTCGACAAGGCGATGGATAGCATCAAAAACGACGACTTTTCAACGGCCAAAATATTGCTGCAAGAAATCAACAGAATGCGCCCCGAGGACTCGTTCGTGGTTCAGCAATTGGCCTTGGCGACTTATAAAAGCAAGCAACCTTCCGTCCTCGCAGCATTGGAATCAGCCTGCGAGGTTCTCAAAGTATTGAAACCGAAAACTTCCAATAATCCGGAGACGCTGGGTTTATGGGGCGCGATACATAAACGCATGTGGGAGGAGTGCGATCGTCCGGAATGCCTGGAAAAGAGCATATCCGCTTATGAACGCGGTTTTTATATCAAACAGGACCATTACAACGGTATCAATCTAGCCTACCTGTTGAATCAGCGGGCCGTTCATGCGTTGCAAGACGGTAATCGCGAAGAGGCTTTAGCGGATTTTGTCCACGCCAAACGCGTGCGTAAAGATGTCATTCGATTCGCGAGCCCGTTAGTCGACAAGTTGGAAGATAAGCATGGTCGTTATTGGGTGATCGCCACGCTCTTTGAAGCGGCGATAGGGCTTGGTGACAAACAGGCGGCAGCTAAATGGGACGCCCAGGCCAAAGCCATGGACGTGCCGAATTGGATGCAGCAAACCCGCGAAACTCAAGCGATAAAATTGAAAGATTTGCTCACGCAATATGTAGAGTTGACCAACAATAACAATTAGAGGTGGGATGATGAACGCAATCGAAACGGCCGACAACATTTTATCGGGAAGCGAATTTCCGGATTTACCCGACTTAAAAGAATTGATCGGAGTTCTGAAAGGTGAGCTGGAATTCGGTAAAGCGCGCAGGGTTTTGGAAAGGGCTCGTGACATTCATCCCGAAGACATTTGGGTCGTTCAACAGTTGGCCTTATGCACCTATAAGGACGAAGAACGCTATCCCAAACATCGCTTCGAAGAAGCATTGACATTGCTGGAATCGATTGGTTTACGCGACTCGAAAAACCGAGACTCAGAAACCTTGTCGTTGGGCGGCGCGATTTATAAAAAGCTTTGGGAATTTTGCGGACAAATCGATCACCTTTATCAAAGCCTGTCGTTTTACCGGGCAGCTTTTGAAACCAATCCGGATCGTGATTTGGGTTATGCTGCGAATAATGCGGCTTATCTTTTAGACTTGCTCGCGGCGCGCGCCGAAAGCCTGGAGCAACGAAACGGCATTAAGACCAAGGAAGCGCAAAAATTCCGAAAAGAAGCATCGGACTTGCGCAAAAAGAGTTTGGAAAATTTGTTGGCTCGGCAAAACGATCCCGAGCTGTCCAAAAATTATTGGTTTTCGGTCACAATCGGCGAGGCTTATTTCGGTCTAGCAGATTATGCCGAAGCGGGTGGATGGTTGGCCAAGGCACGAGATTCAGAACCGGAACCGAAAGAATGGGAACTTCAATCAACTTTTCGGCAATGGGTAAGATTGGCGAAAAATCAGGGCCTCGATGTCCCCGATGAAACGGAAGAACCGGAAACTTGGCATGAAGCCTGGCGAGCATTGCATCGACTGCTGGGCGACGAAACGGCCAATGCGTTGATGTGTTATCGCGGCAAGGTCGGGTTGGCTTTGTCGGGCGGCGGATTCCGCGCTTCATTCTTTCATCTGGGGGTGATGGCTAGGCTGGCAGAGGTCGATGCGCTACGCGGTGTCGATGTAATGTCGACCGTTTCGGGCGGCAGTATTTTGGGTACTCAGTATTATTTGGAAGTGCAGAAATTGCTGGAAGATTCGTCGAAGAAGTTGGATCGCGATGATTACTTGGATGTCATCGAAAAGCTGCAAAAAGGTTTTTTGCAGGGCGTGCAAAGCAACATCCGTATGAGGGCATTCAACGATTTTATCGATAATGTCACGATGTTGTTTTCCAAGCGTTACACGCGCAGTCATAAATTGGGCGAGCTTTATGAAAGCAAACTGTATTCTCAAGTGGACGATGGTAAAGCCTACCTGCCGCGCAAAATGCCGGATTTAATGGTAGAGCCCGCGCACGGAAGGTACCAGGGAAAAGATTTCAGGCCGAATTTCCATAACTGGCGGCGTCGGGCCAAGGTGCCGATTTTGATGTTGAATACCACATCGCTGAATTCCGGCCATAATTGGTTCTTCACCGCCAGTTGGATGGGTGAACCGCCAGGAATGATCGACATCGATAGCAACGAACGCTATCGCCGGCTGTATTATAGGCAAGCACCGGAAGACAGCCTCAAAAATTTCAGATTGGGCTATGCCACAGCGGCCTCGTCTTGTGTGCCCGGATTGTTCGAACCGCTCGTATTGAGCGGCCTGTATCCGAAGCGTGCCGTCAAATTAGTCGATGGTGGCGTTTATGATAATCAAGGCATTCAGGGCCTGCTTGCGGAAGGATGCACGCTGATTTTATGTAGCGATGCCAGCGGGCAGTTGAACGATTCGCATGATCCGGCCGATGATCCGGGCGGTGTGGTTTTGCGAACCGTATCTGTGTTGCAGGATAGAATTCGGGAAGCTCAATATCAAGATTTACAAGTCCGCTTGGATAGCAAGGCGTTGGAAAGTGTGTTTTTCGTTCATACCCGAAAGGGTTTGGCGCCTCAGCCTTTGGACTGGATAGGTTGCGACAATCCCGGCGGACAGACTGACGAAGAGCACCTGACATCCTACGGTGTTTCGAAGGATCTGCAAGAAAAAATTGCAGGGCTTCGCACCGATCTCGATTCGTTTACCGAAGTAGAAGCGTATTCGCTGATGGCCAGCGGCTATTTGATGGCAGACCGGCAATTAAAGGATTTGGATCAACGGCACAAGGCGGAGCGTAATCCAGGTACCTGGGGCGATTTCGACATCCATACAGCACCCCAAAGAGATTGGGAATTCTTGAAATTGAAAGCCATTCTGGCCGAGAAACCAGGTCAACAGGCGACAAAGCAAAGAATGGATTTAGCTTTACAATTGCAGGTCGGCGGGAGTCTGTTCTTTAAAGCTTGGCATTTGGTCTCCGGTTTAAAGATTGCGGCATTCGGCGCTATCGTCTTCTTGCTATGGGTAATGATCGAGCTCGTTGCCGCACAATGGAATAGTGTCGTGTTTTCGATGTCGGTCGGCGGTTTGATTGTCGTGCTTCTGGGTTTATTGGCGGCATTATTTCTTCCGGCGATAAAATGGTTGAATCCAAAGGAAGAGGTGAGAAGCATCGTAATCAAGGTTGCGATTGCGTTGACTGGCTACCTCATGGCCAAGCTGCATTTGCTGCTTTTCGATCGTTTGTTTTTGAAACGAGGTCGACTGGCGCGATTGCTAAGTTTGAAATAAACAAACCGTTTGCAATACAGGCCGGCAATGCGAAATTAAGGGCCAAAGATAAAGTGAGGTCTTATGAATTTACTGGACGGGCAGCTTTTTTTTGCATTAATCGCCGCACTGATATTGTCTTGGGTTGCGGGCCTGCTTATTGCTCGGCGTTATCGCAATAAAGTACTCGAGCTGATGATGGTTGGCGATGCGCCTGATGACTCGGTTGCTAAGGATTTGGTCGTAAATAACTTTCCTATTTCACGGCGTCCTGTCAAGCGAGTTACCGAACCCTCAACAAAGCTCATAGCTCCCGGACGTTATTTATCACGAAACCCTAAGGCCGATTCAACGTTTTCGGCCGATAGTGAGGGTGACCGGTTTTCGGTCGAAGGTATCGATTTGTTTCGTCAGAATTCCCATGCACTTTGGCGGTTACGCATCGCATTTACGCTGGTTTCGGCTATCGTTGCAATAGTTGTTGCTCTTAGCGCTCAAACTGCTTATGTGGAAGAGGCCTATAGTTGGCGCCGGACGACGATTCTGACTTTGGTTTATGCGTGGCCGTTAGTGCCGGGAATAGGATTGTTGGAGCGTTGGTTGCGATGGAAAATTCTGATCGTATCTGTGTTTTATATGTTATTGGCCGGCCTGTTGGTCATTGTAAGCTCTTACGACAGACAGATTTCGGTCGAAATGATGTTCTGGTTATTCGGTCAGCAGGTGCCGTTATTAGTCTTTGTGTTTTTTATGACCGGTCCGAAATTACGCGCCGTCGGACCGTATTTGTTGATCGTGTTTTTTTTGTTGGCCGCGTCATCGTTGACCGGATTAAATATTCTCGAACAAGCGCTGGGGGACGAACCGGATTCTTGGGTAATGGATTGGGTTTCGGCAACGAATGCTTATTTCGTTTTTATCTTGTTCAGTGTTGCGCCATGGCTGTTGGCTTATTATCCGGTTCGCCTGCTGGCGAGAGGCGTTGCTACGGCATATCGTAAAAAACTATTTTCAGAACCCTTATACCTGTTCTCCGGTTTATGGGCTATTGCCTTGCTTTTTCATGCGATGGTGCTTAGTCATTCGCTCGGTTTTGAGGCGTATGTAGTCTTATTTGCCTGGGTTATTATTCCTCTGTCGTTTGTTGTGTTGGCCCCAGTGTTGCGGCAACGCCATCAAGCGCCGACATTGTTGCTGTTGCGCGTGTTTCGGTCGGATAATCGTATTGAATCCTTATTCGATCAAATCGTCGAGCGGTGGCGTTATTCCGGCAAAACTTTGTTGATAGCGGGTAAGGATTTATCATTGCGCACGCTTGAGCCCGACGAATTGTTTACGTTTTTGAGCGGACATTTACAAGAACGTTTCATTAGCAGCGAGACGCGATTGCAACAAGCTTTGCAGGATTTGGATTTGTTACCTGACCTAGATGGACGGTTTCGTATCAACGAGTTTTTTTGCTTCGACGGTACTTGGCAGAGGGTACTGTCCGTGTTGGCGCATCGAGCGAATTGTGTTTTGATGGATTTGAGGGGGTATTGCTCGGACCGGCAAGGCTGTAGTTATGAGTTGAGTGTCCTCGCCGCTATGCCGCATTTACGCAGGCTGGTCATTTTGTTCGATAAACAGACGGATAGAAAAACGGCCGAGCATTTACTGAAAAACAGTCTTACAAAAATTGATTGGATAGACAGCGATGCGAAGAGCGACTCTGAGTTCTCGCAGAAAATTTTGAAACCTTTATTGACCGCATGAATTGAAAAGCATGCTAACGATGATTGGTTTATTTCATTTTTGGAGTTTTATGCCATGACTATAACAACCTTAATGAATGATGCGCGAATCGGAAGGATTATCGCAGATGCAAATGATCATGACGACCAATGGAGAGACGATCTACAGCGTTTTTTGAACGGAGATGCTTCATTGACGCGAGCCTCGGCCGGCGAAAGCGGTATCAAGGCGATTCAGCGTGTGCTGATTTTCTTGGGATATTCGACGACATCGACCGGCGCGTTCACGATCGACGGCGATTTCGGTCGCGGTACCAATCGTGCGGTCGCGCAGTTTCAGTTCGAGCACGGTTTGAATCCGGCGATTAGCCGAAAAACGATTTGCTACGAGTGTCGATGGAATACCGCGCGGACTCTGATAACAGTGATACCGGACGCCAAATTGACTTTGACTACGTTGGAAAAAATGCTCAAAGCCGCGCTTGATAGAATTGACGCCGGACATATCATGACCGGGCGCTTCGATGATGCGATCTTTCATTTGAATGCATTGCATAAAAGGCGTTTTTTGGATTGCCGAGGCATTCTCGACCGCTATGGAGAAATGGCGCAACAGGCTTCGAAACAAATCGAGCAAGAAAAAGGCGTTGCCGTCCGCCCCGAATGGATTTTAGCGATCATTCGCCAAGAAACCGCCGGCGTCATAAGGCCGAGATTCGAACAGCATTACTTATCGCGATTGAACAAACAGCACCCCGACGCGCCGTTGGAAGAGTTGCGCATGCAATCGATGAGTCTCGGATTGGGGCAGATCATGGGAGCTAATTTCAAAATGGTCGGAGCGAAATCGGCGACGGAGCTTTTCACCGCGCCGGCCGAGCAACAGGTGGCATTTGTCGCGAGATTCCTAACCGGCAGAAAAGATGCGGTTAAAAAAACAAAGCCTGAAGAAGCCGATTTTCGGAGTGTCGCCAGGTATTACAACGGACCGAAATACGAAGCCCATCATTATCATGAGCAACTGGCCCGCTGGCACCGGGAGTTTAAGGCTTTAATGCAATAAACCGAACATTCATTGTTAATGGACAATTCATAATCCTTGGATTCAAGTTATAAGTGCAATCCTGGTAGTCCTTCGGCTGCGCTCAGGGGAGTCATATCGAAGGCTGAAGGGTTCACCATGCCGATGAGTTATACCTTTCGCACTTCAAATTTCGGCAGTGCCTTAGGAGGCGCCGGGGTGTGCGGTCCATACGCATCAAGCTAAGGATGTCGCTAAAATTAACTTACTGAATTGCCAAAGTTTCATTTAGGGCACTTCCCCGAATATACTGTTACCCAAGCTTCAGCTTGGGTAGCCTGTTCAGGAAGCTCTAGCTTCCCGACAACAACGAAGATTGAACGAGCGGCTTCGATTCGCCACTGGTGGCATTGATGGAGAGCTTATATTAGAGCTTGCTCAAGTGGGCGAATATTTTGGCGTGAGTTATTCTACAGTGAGCCGCGCAGTGAAACAGACGGAAAAGGGAAGAGGCGCTGTCAAATGTAAGGCTTAGGTAAGCTGGCAATGCTGCCAGCTGTGAGAGAGCCGCGTAAGCGGGAAGCTCTCCCGAGTAAGGCCTAGTCAGCCGCTCGGAAGTGTAATGACTGCGAGGCGAAAGCCGAGGAGACAGACAAGCGAGTGCAACGAGGTGAAGGGAGGATGCCCTGAATCCGACACATAGCCCCGAGAAGCAAGCCTACGAGGCTCACCTAGCGTTAGGTGAAGGACGACGAAAGTGTTGTACCGCAGAGCGGAGGATGCTCTGTGGGAGCGATCCCCTGATCGCGATTTCGAAGCCTAGAGTGTTAAGTGATAATGAATGGTATCGAGGCGTCATTGGCTAGGGTTGCAAAAGCGTAATTTTTGACTTATGTATAACGATGAGCGCCGGAGCGTGTGAGCCATTTGATAGGAGACGCTCCATCGTCCCCCGATCTACGCGACTTATTCAGAGGTTAATTCGGCCTTGCAACGGGCAATGACATTGCCGCTGGGTGTGGCGGTGAAGCCGCCGAAACCGGTATAAAAGTATGGACCAGGATGATCGTACTTAATACGGCAAGGCACGTCATCACGTTCGACGAAAGCCGGTTGCACGTCGCTGTCGGTATCCGGAGTGACGGTGCAAGAAGCGATCGCAAAGTTTTTGTTGACGGTGACTTTAACGCTGGCAGGGCCGTGATATACGCTATCGCCCGCTTCCGATGAGATATTGCAAGCGCCATTGCCTTGGTTTCCGAACGGGTTGATGACGATAGGCGCAGGTGGCTGCATGGCGTTAGCCACACTCGCGGCAAGTAACAAGGGCAGTGCGGTGAAAAGTAAAGTGCTATTATTCATAAAGTTTCGAATGTCAGTGTAAGTGTAAATAAATCCCTCATTCCTACGCCTGCGCAAAGGTATGAGGATAACTTTCCTTCATTTGGATTCCCACACTCCAGCGTGGAACCCGGAAAGGACAATCCAGAGCTTATATTCGTTAGTTAGTGTTTTAAGTTTCGCTAACGAAGTCGCTGCCTTTGGCTATACCAGAACCTAACAGCAGAGTGGGGTGGTCCTTCCCCATGTTCTAAAACTCCTTTTATTCACTCATCGTGAGCTATGCGTCTCCTTGACAGGAACCAACTTGGTTGGTCTAACCGTATAAAGCAAACGGCATGCCAGTTTATAACTCATTGAATGGTTATCTATTTTTTAAGGACCGAAAAAATGAAAACGGAAACTGTGTGATATGAAACACCTAAATTAGGTGAAATGACCTATTTAAATGCCTCCTACGTTTCGATGGCGCTTCACTGGGAAAATAAAACAGAAAAGTAGAAAAGGTAGAAAAAGAGTTATTTTTTTAGGTAATAAAGTAACCTGACCCCTTTTCTCGGACCCCTTTTCTAGGACCCCTTTTCTACTTTTCTATGTTAGTCAAATTTCGGTGCCGAGGTGCCCGTCAAAGGACGCCGTGAACCCAGCACCTAAATTCCATAGGTCATTGGCAATGATTCAAAATCATGGCTTATTTAGGTGCTGGATGAATTATGCAAGATAGTTACCATAGCCAAAAGGCTATGGAATTTAGGTGCTGGGTGAATACGTCCATGTAGGCTCTATGATAGCATCCATGCTATCAAAGCCTTTATCGAACACCATGGCACCTCCTACGCTAATGCCGAAATTTGAAGTGCGACAGGTATAATGAGGTTGCAATGTAGGGTTTGGCCGCAAATAACTTACCTATTTTATGGAGGGTTCGGTAACTCGATTGACAGGTGTCGGCAGGGAGCTGCCGTCAAGCCTACATGAACGTTATGATAAACATCAATCGCCTTCAGCCAATGCGTGTTCCGGCGGAACCAATTGTTCTCCGCCGGATAAACCGGACACGACTTTGATACGATTGTCAGGCAAGGTGCGGCCTAGGCGGACGAAACGGCGCTCGATTTGGCCGTTATTCAGTATCCAGACGACATCGAGTTGACCGACTTGATGCACATAGTCTTGCGGAATCGAAAGCAATCGCTCTTCGCCTTGCGGAATGCGGATTCGGACAAACAGGCCGGGGTACAAGCCGGGGCGGCTGTCGATGCGCATTTTGATTAAAAAATTACGCGCGCCGGGGTTGGCAGCCGGGACGATTTCCTCGATGACCGCAGGTAAGGTCAGTTTCAACGCGTCAATGCCGACTTCGAGTGTTTGTCCGGTTTGTAGCCCGATTGCGACCGATTCGCGGATATAGGCTTCGACACGGAGTGCCGCCGGGTCGTACAGCGTCAGCAGTTTTTTGCCCGGATAGGCGACTTCGCCGGGTTCAGCGTGCCGATCTATGACTCGGGCCGGAAAGGTCGCCCGAATTTTACTGAAATCCTGAATGGATCTGGCTTCCTGTAGCTGCGATCCGGCCGCCGCGCGTTGCGATTTGAGGCTTTCATAATCGCTCTTGGCCGCATCCAGCGCTGCTTGCGTCGCGCTTTCTTGAGCGAACAGTTTTCGGGTGCGCTGGTAATGCGCCTCGGCGCCGGCTAGGCGCGCGTTCAGCGCATTAATGTTTTGTCTCGCCTGCGCGGTTCGGGCGGCAATGGCTTCATCGTCGAGCGTAATCAGTAAATCGCCAGGCTTGACGCTATCGCCCGATTTAACATGAATCGATTTGATACGAGCCTGAATCTGTGCGCTGATATCGCCGGACTGCTTCGATTCAAGAGTGCCGGTGGCCTTTTCGAAGACCGGTACCGTCACTCTTTCGACCGTTAGGCTCGGGCCTTGATAAGCCGGACCGCTCGCTAAGGTTTCGGGTTTGATTTTGCTTTGAAAGGCGCCTGCCATCCACAGAATCATCAATAACAATATTAGAAGAGTTACAGCCGATAAAGCCAGCGTTTTTATATTATTCGGTAGAGTCATGTTGTGGCATTCTCGCTTTTGGCATAGATCAAATAATAAACGGCAGGTATCACGAACAACGTAAACAATGTCGAGGCGATGATGCCGAAGATAATCGCTATCGCCAAGCCGCTGAATACCGGGTCGAGCACGATAACGAGGTTACCGAGTAAGGTAGTTCCGGCGGTCAATAATATTGGGCGCATTCTGATGTTGCCGGCTTGCCGTAAGGCGTCCTTCAATCCCAGTCCTTCGTTTCTGGCTTGTGTGATGAATTCGACCAAAATCAACGAGTTTCTGACTACAATGCCGGCCAGAGCGATCATGCCGATCATCGCGGTTGCGGTGAATAGGACCGGGTCGGGACTGCCGTTGATAAAACGTTCGCCGAATTGATTCAACATCCAGAAGCCGGGCATGATGCCGATCACGGTCAGCGGAATCGATGACATGATGATCAGGGACAAGGTGGTCGAGGCGGTCTGTATCCGCAATACGAAAAAGATACCGACCAGCGCGAAAGCAAAGGCGATGCCCATGTCGCGGAATACGTCGACCGTGATTTTCCATTCGCCTTCGCCGGTCCAACCGATCGTGATGTCGTCGGGTAATTGCCAGGGAATGCCGCCGCCGGAATTTAGAAACGTGCGGCTATCCCAATCCGGTGCCGAAGTTTTCGTACCGTTCAAATCGGCATTGATATCGGCGATCACTTCGGCGGGCGTGCGGCCTTCCAGTTCGGCCATGACATAGACGACCGGTTTCAAGTCTTTGTGATAAATCGATTTATCGGTTTCGGATTCGACGAAGGAGCCCAATTCGGCCAGCATCAAGGCTTCGGCGGCCGGGTTTCTATCGGGCTTGATCGGTAATACGCCCAGATCGCGCCGGCTACTGCGAGCGCTTTGCGCAAGCCTGAGTTTAATCGGGACTGGGCGGACTTCGCGTTCGAGATGGAAATAGCCGGGAATATGGCCTCGATTCGCAAGGCCTAAGTTCATGGCCAGGTTTTCGGTGGAAATTCCGGCCAGCGCGGCTTTTTCTTTGTCGGTTTCGAAACGCCAACGCGGTTGGCTGTCTTCAACGCTCGAGTCGATATCGACGACAAAGGGTTCCTTCGCCATTCTAGCCATGACGGCTTGAGCGGCCTGGCGTTGCCGTTCGTAAGGCGTTAGCGTGCCGCCGTAAATTTCGGCGACCAGTGTGCTGATGACCGGCGGGCCGGGCGGAACTTCGACGACCTTGACCGAAATGCGGTCGAAATTGAGCGGCGCCAGCAAAGCTCTGAGTCTTAAGAGTACGGCATGCGATTGATGTTCGCGTTCTTCCTTAGGCGCCAAGGTCAGGCGGATATCGGCCAAATGCGGCGCGATGCGGTAATCGTATTGCCGGACCAAGCCGTTGAAGTCGATCGGCGACGGCGTGCCGGCAAATGCCGCGATCGCCTTGACCTCAGGCAAACGCGCGGCAATCGCGGCGGCCGAACGGGTAACGGCGGCGGTATGTTCGAGCGTGCTGCCCTCCGGCATGTCGACGATGATCTGCATTTCGTTCTTATTGTCGAAAGGCAGTAATTTTAAAGGTACTAGGCGCAATACCGGCAGTAGTGCGGTCAAAACGAACAAGACCAGCATCGCGATGATGACGATCCAGGCTGACTTGCGATTGGCGATGCAAGGTTCGATCAGTTTTTCATAACGGCTAGGCCCGGTTGTCGTTTCAAGATCGTCTTCGGCCGGTTTCAAAGCCTTGCCGGCTAGCCACGGCGTCACGATGAACGCCGTAACCGTCGATAGAATGACCGCTACCGGCACGTTGAATGCCATTGGCGCCATGTAAGGCCCCATCATGCCGGTAATGAAGGCCAGCGGAATGAAGGCCAGGATGATCGTGATCGTCGACATCAGCAGCGCCGGCCGGATTTCGGCGATCGCCGCGACGATACGTTCATTCAAACTACCTTGGCCGAGGCGCATATAGCGTTCGACATTGTCGACGCCGGTGATCGGATCGTCGACCAGCAACCCGAGCGACAGGATCAGCGCGAATAAGGTCACGCGGTTGATCGTATAACCGAAAAACATATCCAGCGCCAAGGTGGCGCCGTAACAGACCGGAATCGCTAAACCGACCACCAGGGCAGGGCGCCAGCCGAGAAAGATACCGATGAATAACACGACCGTGATGACCGCGAATGCGAGGCTCGTGGTTAGGTTGTTGACTTTTTCATCGGCGGTTTGGCCGTAATCGCGCAAAACTTCGATGCCAATTTCGGGCGGCAGCAATTCTTGTTGCAACTGCGCCAATTTACGATGCACATTTTCGGCGACCGCGACCGCATTGGCGCCGCGTTTTTTCGCGACCGCGATCGTGATCATCGGGTAATCGTCCTTGAAATCGGCGGATAAGGGGTGCCCGTCGGCAAACTGAATCCAGCTGTAATGATCCGGTTCTTCCGGGCCGTCGGTGATTTCGGCGACATCGCGCAGATATACCGGAATACCGTCGACGGTATTGACGACCAGCGTGCTTAATTGTTCGACCGTTCTGACGAAGTCGCCCGCTTCCAATTGAATCGAGCGATTGTTGGCCGAGACGAGTCCGGCATTATGCAATTGATTGGCTTGTCGAATGGCGCCTGCCACTTCGATAGCCGTGGTTTTCCGGGTTGCCATGCTTTGCGGGTTGAGCATGACATTGATCGTTCGGGCGCGCCCTCCGACCACGTTGATTTGATTGGTGTCGGTGATTTGCTGCAATTGCACGGTAATTTCGTCGGCAAAGCGGCGCAATTCATAGTCGCTGTACAAGTCCGGCGCCCGGCTCCAGAGCGAAGCCAATACGATCGGCACGTCGTCGACTTCGGCCGGTTTGACTTGCCATTCGGTTACCGCCGCCGGAATTTGATCTTGATTCGAATAGAGTTTGTTATAAGTATTTAATAAGGCATCTTCCCGGTCCTCGCCGACAAAAAACCGCAAAGTTACGATGGCTTGACCATTGCTCGACCTCGAATAAACGTGTTCGACACCAGTAATTTGAGTCAGTAGTTTTTCCAAGCGCAAAGTAATCTGCTTTTCGACTTGTCCTGCGGATAGGCCCGGAGCAGCAACGATGACATTGGCCATCGGCACGACGATTTGCGGTTCTTCCTCGCGCGGCGTAAACGTCAGCGCAATCGCGCCGAGCGCCAAGGACAGCGTAAAAAAGAATACCGGCAGGCCGCCTTGCAGCGCGTAAGCGACAAGGCGGTCTAGCGGGTGATTGAAGGATGCGGAAGAAGTAGTCAATTTGGTTTAATATTAGTGAACTCTAATATAATAATTTATAGCATAGCTAGCATAGTCTTTCAATCAATTGTTTCGGTCCATTGGCAACGCTTTTTGACAAGTTTAGAGGTATTGGCGTTGCCGATGCCTTTAGCGATCAAAGCTACGACCCGTTTATCGGTGTTGTAGCCGATGTGAGCATCGAGCGGATTGGCAAATTTTCCTAAACCGAAAGCGTCAAAAATTTTCGCGACGTTGATGTTGATATTCGTGACATCGGCGCACAGTCTCGAGTCAATATATTTATCGACAAAATTCTGCTGTATCGCATAGCTCAATAAATCGTTCGGGTCGCTGAAAGCAATGATTGGCGTTCCGCTCAGAATTCTTTTATCGTAATGTTCGCCTTCGGGGTTGCAATAAGCGTTCTGTTGGCTATTGATTTCCGGTACTTGACGGCCTAGTTGCAACATCGGCAACTGATTCGACATCATGTAAATCGGAATGACTTTTTGTTGCAGGGCTTTTACCAAATCTTTCGGGCGGTCGAGCTCGGGCCTGAAACTGCTATCGCTAAAAAACCGGGCAAGCCGTTGCAATCCGTCGATTGTGATTCGGCTGCCGAGACTATGCGATACGACAGCGTATTGGTCGTTTTTTAAATTTTCAACCGCCGCTAAATCGTCGAAAGTACAGCTTTTCGCTTGCTGATCGGGTAAATCGTCCCATAAGCCCTTGGTCATCCAGCAAAACGATTGCGTAAACGAAATCAAAATGTCTTCTCGGCTATCGCCGAGATAGATAATCGGATCGGGGCCGGTATCGTTGGAAAATCGTTTCAATAAATCGTTGACTTCGGCACGGCGAAAGGAATACTCGCCGGAGTTGTCATAGGCCAGAATCGCTTTTTGTTGAGCGGTGATTTCGGACCAGGTTAGCTCGTAAAACAATAATTCTTGATCGCGTGTCTTGTTGAGTAAACGATGAATTCTCAAATTGCCGAGTTTTTTCGATTCGTCCAAGGGGTCGCGCAGAAAAATGTCTTTGTTACGTTTAGCTCTGACAGTTAGGTTCAGTGATTTGGCGAGCTTTTCGAGAAATTGCGTTGAATAGCCCGGCAGTCTATCGCCGACTCCATGGACCATCAGCACTTTCATTTTACCGCCCGCATTATTTAGATGCGGCTTGATGCCTTCAAAAGGGCTGCCGGTAACTTCACATAATCGGGTATCGGCGGCTTCTTGTTTTTCGAAATAAGCTTCGGCGATGCCTCGTCCGAAACTGGCGCAACCGCTGGAAAGTATACTGAAAATGAGAATAATGAGAAGAGGGGCGATTTTTTTCATGGCAACAGGTTTTGAAGAACATTAATATAAATTACAGAACAAAGGTAACTATTCAGTCCCCTGGCAATTAGCGTTCCCACGCTCTGCGTGGGAACGCCTGAGTACCGCTCCAGCGGTACGAGACGCTAAAGCGTCTCGGTCTTCATTCCACGTCGGAGCGTGGGAACGATAGGGGCTGTGAATAATTACAAACAAAGTCTACTTTAAATAAGTTATTTAAACTTCTAATTTCACTTTTATTGTCGAGTCTATAATGGGGCGTTGAGAAAATAAATAGTAACGAATTTTTTAGGGTGTAGGTGTTAGAATTGGCTCAGTATGCGGTATTAGTTGAAAACCCCGCCACTACCGGAAACACTTATCAATCCAAAGTGAATTGTAGGGTACGCTGCGCGTACCTAATGTCAGCACAAGGTAGCACATAAGGGCGTTTTAAACTACGGGTAGGACTGCTGTGGCATGTACAGCGTCCCTTGCAGTCTTCACTTTCAACTATTAACGCTAACATAGTCTTAAACTTATATCTTATGTGATTCAGAATGGAGACAAGAGTCGAACTAATATGTTTAAAACCGGGTTTATCCACAAATGAATAGTAGTAGGCTTTATTTTTTTAAAAGCGCCATCGTGGCTCTATTTGCTTTACTTGTTCAAAATCAGTCCTTTGCGCAAGATCTTATTGAAGTTTATACGCAAGCCCTGGAAAATGATCCGCTATTAAAACAAGCGCTTGCACGGCAGTATGCCAACGCGGAATTCAAGGATCAAGGTATTGCACGTTTACTACCCACTATTTCGGCGACCGGTGCCAGTAGCCGGGAATGGCTTCACAACAAAAAAGCCGGTGGCTTCGATTTTCGAGGTCCGCAGACTAATCAAGAGTTTTGGAATAACACTTTTAGTCTTAATTTTGTGCAGCCGGTTTTTCATTGGGATCACTGGATACAACTAAGTCAGTCGGATAACCAAATTGCTCAGACCGAGGCCGAATATTTGGCTGAGCTGCAGAACTTAATGGTTAAAATCACCGAGGCTTATTTCAATGTGTTGTCTGCCCAGGATGGTTTAGACTTTGCTATTGCCGAAAAAAATGCGATTGATCGTCAACTGGAACAAGCTCAACAGCGTTTCGAAGTCGGTTTGATCGCGATTACCGATGTTTATGAAGCGAAGGCTGCTTATGATTTAGCCTTGGCCAATGAAATCGAAGCGGATAATAATCTCGATAATCAAAAGGAAGCTTTACGTGAAATCATCGGCGAATTTGACGGGGAGCTTAGTCCCATAGGAAAAGAGTTGCCGTTGATTGTCCCCGAGCCCAATGAGATGAAGGCATGGAGCGATGCGGCGCTAAACGGCAACTTTTCGATCATTTCGGCATTTAATCAGGCCGAGTTCGCCAGGAAATCGGTCGATTTGCAAAATAGCGGTCATCTACCGCAATTAGATATCGTCGGTTCCTATGGCGTGTCGGATAATACCAGTACTTTCGGTTTTCGCGGCGATACGCAAAGCATCGGTTTGCAATTGAATGTGCCGCTATTCGAGGGAGGTGCTGTGAATTCGCGAACTCGGCAAGCAAGGCAAGAGTTTGAGGCAGCCAAACAAAATCTGATCGCGGCAAAGCGCGCCGTCATACGACAGGTGAACAATGCCTACCGAGGCGTGAATGCCAGTATCAGTCGCGTCGACGCATTGAAATCGGCCGTTAAGTCGGCGGAGAGCGCGTTGGAAGCAACCGAGGCCGGTTTGGAAGTCGGTACTCGAACCATGGTTGAAACATTAGCCGAACAAAGAAACCTTTATCGTGCAAAACGAGATCATGCGCGCTCGCGTTACGATTATCTGATCAACAGTATTCGTCTGAAACAAGCGGCCAGCAGTTTGAGCGAAAATGATTTGGAATATATTAACTCGCTACTGTCGCATTAGCATTATGATAAATCCGGGGAGGGCGTTTAGGAACCTAAAAAAGCAGGTGCTTGTAAAATATAGCAAAACGATAAAGTCTTGTGCGAGTTGCCGTAGTCGCTACAAAAATCATAGTTCCAGGAAGTTATTTATCGCGAAATCCTAAAGACTGTCGACATCATTCTGCCTCTTTCATAGTTTCTATCGCCCCTGCGTGGGATGCATACCGATCTTGCCTCGACAACCAATATATGGGTTCCCACGGAGGACTGTGTGAACCAGAAATAATTCTTTCCCCATAATTGATTCTTTAAACAAAAATGTCCCAAGTCTCTAAAAATATTTATATCACCGGTGCCGAACAGGGCAGCGGTAAGTCGGTCATCATGTTGGCTATGATGGAAATGTTTTCCGGTTTTGCCCAAAAGATCGGTTTTTTTCGCCCTATTATTCATGCCGGAGAGGAAAAAGACGACTTGATTGAGCTGGTAAGCTACCGTTATCAGCTCGAATGGCCTTACGAATCGATGTACGGGTGCACCGATGAGGATGCTAGGCGCCTGCTGGCTCATGATCGTTATGACGATTTAATCAAACTGATTCTCGCGAAATACCGAAGCTTAAAAATTCAATCGGATTATGTAATTTGTGTTGGTTCCGACTATAAAAGCGGAGAGTCGATTTTTGAATTTGATTTTAATGCCGATGTCGCGAATAATCTGGATTGTCTTTTGATGCCGATCGTTCAAGGTGGTAACCGATCCAATGATCAGATAATCGATACTTTGGCCGGGATCAGACATGATGTTCAGGAAAAAAATGCAGCCCTATTGGCAACGGTGATCAATAGTGTTCCGGCGGCTCAGGTTGGCGAACTCAGAGACCAATTCGGACACGATCCGCAATCCAACTTTCCTGTTTATGTCGTGCCCTCCGAACCGTCACTGGAAAAGCCCAGCATGGGAGATATTGCCAGATCATTGAATGCAAAGTTTTTATCACATGATTTCGAAACACTCAATCTTGAAGTTTACAACTACAAGGTTGCAGCGATGTTGGTTTCGGATTTTCTCGACTACATTGAGAAAGGCGATTTGATCATTACGCCCGGGGATCGTTCGGATATCATTCTGGCTTGTTTGATGGCTTATCACTCGAAAAGTTATCCGCAAATTGCCGGTTTACTGTTGACTGGAGAGCAAGAGCCCGCGCCGCAGGTGCAATACTTAATCGAGGGATTAGGCGCTTTGCCGTTTGCCGTTTTAGGTGTCGCCACCGACACCTTCACGACGGCGATGAACGTTACTCGAGTACATGCGCGTTTAAATTCCAATAATGAACGCAAGATCGCTACGGCCTTGAGTTTGGTCGAAGATAATATCAACATGCAGGAGCTACAGCAGCGCCTGTTTACGAGCAAAACGCCGCGCGTGACGCCGATCATGTTCGAATATGAAATCTTACAGCGCGCTAAAGCTAATCCGCAGCACATTGTATTGCCGGAAGGTGGGGAAGAACGCATTTTAAGAGCGGCCGAAATTCTTTTACTAAGGGGAGCCGTCAAGTTAACGTTGCTAGGTAATGAAGAAACGATCAGGCAAAAAATCGCTGCGATGGCTTTGCAATTGGAAGACATCGAGATCATCGACCCGATGACTTCCGAACTGCGTCAGAAATTTGCCGAAACTTATTTCGAGTTACGCAAGCACAAGGGCGTTCATTACGAATTGGCGTTTGATCTCATGACCGATGTCAGTTTTTTCGGGACCATGATGGTACATCATAATCTTGCCGACGGCATGGTTTCCGGATCGATACATACGACCCAGCATACGATCAGGCCGGCCTTTGAAATCATCAAAACCAAACCGGGAACATCGATCGTCTCTAGCGTTTTTTTTATGTGTTTGGAAGATCGGGTGTTGGTTTACGGGGATTGCGCGGTCAATCCGAATCCTAATTCCAGGCAACTGGCCGATATTGCGATTAGTTCAGCGCAAACCGCCGCAATGTTCAATATCTCACCGCGCGTTGCGATGCTGTCTTATTCAACCGGCGCTTCCGGAAAAGGCGAGGCGGTCGACAAGGTTAGGTCGGCAGTGGAGCTGGCTAAACGCTTGAAGCCGGAGCTGAAACTGGAAGGGCCGATTCAATACGATGCGGCGATCGATAGCAGTGTTGCGAAGACCAAAATGCCGGACAGCGAGGTGGCGGGGCGAGCGAATGTATTTATTTTTCCCGATCTGAATACCGGCAACAATACTTATAAAGCAGTTCAGCGTTCGTCCGGTGCGATTGCCATCGGGCCTATTTTGCAAGGCTTGAATAAACCCGTCAACGACTTAAGCCGGGGTTGTACCGTAAACGATATCGTCAATACAGTTGTGATCACGGCGATACAGGCTCAAGAAACCGGTCGAAAACCGAAGGCTTAGGATTATTGTCATTAAGTTAAGGGATTTTCCGTAGTCGTGTGTTTAAGACTGAGGATTTCGTGACAAATAACTTTCTGGAATCATGAGGCGCGTAGGGTACAGGGCAAACGCATTAAAACACTATAGAAAATCAAATAGTTAAAATAATCCTTTTTTCCTGGTTAACTATAAGATTTAGTTTGAAACCTAAATAAGGCTTTGTGTCGCTATCGCGACGCTTATGTGTAGTCGGTTCGCGGACCGACAGCCGCGATACTGCTACGAAACCCATCCATGGGTTTCGCCCTGCGGGCCAGCTAAAGCTGTTCAAAATCGCTCCAGGCGATTTTGTCTTTGCTTGTCCAAAGAAAAGTATCCAAAAGACCAATCCGCCGGGAGCGGATTGGGACGCCAAAGGCGCACGAAGTGCGAGCGCCCGGATGGCGCGAGTCAGCAGACACCCGGAGGCCGCTGCATCCTGCGCGCTGACGATTTTTCCGAGGGTTTTCGGAAGGCTCTGTTCGCGTTAGCAGTTGAAACGGTCCTCTTTCCTACTCTAAATAAACCCATTAGGAAATAGCCAATGATTGCTTTCCGATACACTGAGCGTAGCAGAGGGTACGATTACTCGCTTGACAGGACGCCGTGAATACGTCCATGTAGGCTTGACGGCAGCTCCCTGCTGCCGACACCTGTCAATCGAGCAACCGTACCCTCCTTTCAACCATTGGCGTGATATTGAAAAAAGGAAAGTGACTAAGAGTTGTATCCTTGGGTTTCATGTTGGCTTTCAGTTCATAAAGTATCAACTATTAACGCGAACATAGCCTTTCGGAAGGGCTATCCCTAGCCCTCCGAAAACGAGCGGCATCCCTGCCGCTCCCCTAACGGGCTATTCTCGGCAAAATCGCCAGTGCTCGGCGCGGCCTAACGGGGCCCAGGGAGGGGTGCCATAAGTTAAGCCGAATTGACTAAGCGTTCTAAGAAACAGGTTAACATATTGATATGTTGATTATTTTAATGCGTTTGCCCTGGCGTAGGGTACGCTATGCGTACCATGGTAACCCCACCATGCTAACCAAGCCCTTATGGTTTGATCTGAGCAGGGATTCCGTGCTTAACGGCATAGAAGTACGCGCAGCGTACCCTACGATTTGTTTATAACGATGGGTGCTTTGTGGGAACGATTGAAAACCGAATTGAAGGACTTATTCAATAGTTTGTGGATATCGATAGCAGTGTGGCTAAGCCTAAAATGCCGTAGCCGCTTTTTTCAGTCGGTCGTTGATTGCATGCCATTCATTGGATTCTGGTGGTTGCTCGACCAAGATGATGTCCAATCTTTGGCGATCCAGTTCGCGTAGCGCTGCGTACAAACCTTGTGCATAAGCTTCGGCAGTTTCAGGTAACTGAATGATAGTCATCGATGAATTCCATTCGAAGCGATAAGCCAGTAAACCGATTTTTTTTCCTTGTTCGGCCAATTGCCTTATCGTGTCGTTCAGTTGCTCGGATGGGCACAAACGGGTTGGGGTCGATGGTGCGTAATGCACGGCCATTTGTCCGGGCGCACGGGGCGTATCGTTGTTCGTGGTGCTTATCTCGGTCAATTCGCATTGCAGAACCTGTTCGATTTCGGCTTTAGAGATGCTGCCCGGCCTTAGCAGCAAGGGGCTTGCACCGCTTAAATCGATGATGGTCGATTCGACTCCGACTCGGCAAGGTCCGCCGTCTAGAATCAAATCGACCAACCCGTCAAGTTCTTCGGCCACATGCGAGGCTTGCGTTGGGCTTACGCGCTTGAATCGATTGGCTGAAGGTGCGGCAATGCCGCCGCCGAATGCTCGCAAGAGTCGCAAGGCAACCGGATTATCGGGAATTCTCAGCCCTACTGTATCTTGTCCGCCGGTGACTTCATTCGGTACTTCGGGACGTTTCTTTAAAATTAAAGTTAGCGGTCCCGGCCAAAAGCGTTTTGCCAGTCGTTGAGCTGTTTCCGGGACCATGTTTGCCCAGTCCGATAACTGGGTGGAACTTGCGATATGGACAATCAGAGGATGATCTACCGGTCGGCCTTTGGCCTTGAATATGCCGGTTACGGCCTCGGCACTGCCGGCGTCGGCGCCAAGACCGTAAACTGTTTCGGTCGGGAAGGCGACTAAACGGCCTTGATTCAACAATTCAACCGCTTTAGCGATTGCGGCATCGTCGGCAAAAACCGTTTCGGTCATGTTCTTATGCGGCCTCGATTTCCACCAACACTTCATCCGGATTGGCCGGTTCGCCTTTGACGACATGCACGGCTTTTACGGTACCCGAAATCGGTGCAGTGATTTCCGTTTCCATCTTCATTGCCTCGGTGATCAAAACAGCTTGGCCGGCTGTAACTGATTGGCCGACTTTAACCAAGACTTCGAGAATGTTGCACGGCATACTGACTGTGACATCGCCTTCCGAAGATGGGCGGCGACGTTTACTCGAAATTGTGCTTTTTACCGCTCCATGCGTACCGCCGTCCAGGACGATTTCGTCGAGTGTTTCTACGACGATTTCTTCAGGTACGCCGTCGACCATGAAATAGAAGTGGCGAAGACTTTGATTTTTAGGTCCGGCGCCAGTCACTTTGACATGATATGACTCGCCGTGCAGCGCGACATTGAATTCGGTCGCCGCTTTTTGTACGGCGTCGGTTGCTTGAGTTTCAATTTCCAACGGTTCGGGAACCAAGTTATCGTTCGAGCGTTGCTCTAGAAATTGTTTGCCGACTTCCGGGAACATCGCATAGCTGAGTACGTCTTCGTCACTCAAAGCCAAATGGCCGATTTCCGAGCGTAAATGTTCGAACTCGGGCTTGAGTAGATCGGCCGGGCGGCAGTCGATAGGCTCTTCCTTGCCGATGGCTCTATTTTGTAGACTCTCGTTGACCGGGGCCGGGGCCTTGCCGTAGCCGCCTTGCAGGTAACGTTTGACCTCGTTGGTGATCGTTTCATAGCGTTTGCCGGTCAATACATTCAATACGGCTTGCGTGCCGACAATTTGCGATGTCGGCGTGACCAGCGGAGGATAGCCCAAATCTTTACGAACTTCGGGAATTTCTTTGTAAACTTCCTCGATGCGATCCAATGAATTGCGTTCGCGCAATTGGTTCGCGAGATTCGAGATCATGCCGCCCGGCACCTGAAAGACGTGCACACGCGTGTCGATGCCGGTGAATTCGCTCTCAAAGCGGCGGTATTTCTTGCGCACTTCGGCGAAGTAGTTGTTGACCGTTTGCAGTTTATCGAGGTCGAGACCGGTGTCGTAATCAGTGCCTTTCAAAGCCGTGACGAGGCTTTCGGTCGGTGGATGGCTCGTTCCGCCGGACCAGGACGACAATGCGGTGTCAATGTGCTCGCAGCCGGCTTCGACTGCTTTGATTTGACACATTTCGGCGAGTCCGGAAGTGGCGTGTGTGTGTAGATGCAACGGTAAATCAATCGTATCTTTCAGTGCTTTGACCAGTTCCGAAGCCGCGTAGGGCGTTAGCAAGCCGGCCATATCCTTGATTGCGATCGAGTCGCAGCCCATCGAGGACAGCTCCTTGGCTAATGTCACAAAACTGTTTACATCATGCGCGGGACTGGTCGTGTAGCATAGCGTCCCCTGTGCATGTTTACCGGTCGCCTTGGTGGCTTCTATCGCAGTTTGCAGATTGCGTACGTCGTTTAACGCATCGAAAATGCGAAAGACGTCCATTCCGTTCGCGGCGGTCCTTTCGATGAAAGTCTTGACGACATCGTCCGAATAATGGCGGTAACCGAGCAGGTTTTGCCCCCTTAGCAGCATTTGCAGGCGCGTGTTCGGTAATGCGGCTTTCAGTTGACTCAGGCGTTCCCACGGATCTTCTTTAAGGAATCTTAGGCATGCGTCGAAAGTCGCACCGCCCCAACATTCAAGAGACCAGTAGCCGATATTGTCGAGCATTTCACATGCTGGGAGCATGTCTTCGGTACGCAGTCGCGTTGCGATCAGTGATTGGTGGGCGTCACGCAATATCACATCGGTAATTTGAACTTTTGGCATTTTGTATCCTATTGAATCTTGTCGGCAGTCAGTTTTTTGAATCAGGAAATCACAAGCCGGTATGTGAAGCCATCGCAGCGGCGATGACACTTGCGAGCACTTCCGGGCGAGGCTTATTCGAATAATTAATTAATTCACTATGTTTTTCGACAAAGCCGGTATTGAAACAAGCCGTGCGGAATTCGGGGTGTTTCAGGATTTGTAGATAATACGGAATCGTCGTTTTGATGCCGAATAAGCCCATGTCTTTTAGCGCACGTTCGCCGCGCTGAATGGCATCTTCCCAGGTTAATGCATTGACAATGACTTTTGCGACCATCGAGTCGTAAAACGGCGGAATTTCGTAGCCGGTGTAAATCGCGGTGTCGGTGCGTACACCCGGTCCGCCTGGCGCGTAATAACGCGTAATTTTGCCGAAGCTCGGTAAAAAACTGTTCTTCGGGTCTTCGGCATTGACGCGAAATTGGATGGCATAACCGCGACGAACGATTTCATGTTGTTTAAAACGCAAAGGCAAACCAGCTGCGATACGGATTTGCTCCTCGACGATATCGACGCCGGTCACGGTTTCGGTGATCGTGTGTTCGACCTGAACGCGCGTATTCATTTCCATAAAGTAGAATCGGTCGTTATCGTCGAGCAGAAATTCGACGGTGCCGGCATTGGTATAGCCGACCGATTTTGCCGCGATCACGGCCAAGCCGCCGATGTATTGGCGCTGCGCTTCGTCGAGTTGAGGTGAAGGCGCAATTTCGATCAGTTTTTGATTGCGGCGTTGAATCGAGCAATCGCGTTCGTAGAGGTGAATCGCATTGCCGTGGTGATCGGCCAGAACTTGTACTTCGATATGCTTCGGGTTAACGATGCATTTTTCAAGAAAAACATCGGCGCTGCCGAAGGCTTTGGTCGCCTCTGAGATTACGCGGCTGTAATTACGTTGCAGTTCTTCGGCATTATCGCAGCGGCGAATGCCACGGCCGCCGCCGCCGGAAGTCGCTTTCAGCATGACCGGATAACCAATCGATTTGGCCACCTCTAAGGCTTCTTCAACCGATTCGAGATTGCCTTCCGAGCCAGGGGTGACCGGAATCCCGGCTGCAACCATCGCTTTGCGTGCTTCGGTTTTATCACCCATACGATGTATGACTTCTGCCTCGGGACCGATAAAGATCAAGCCACGTTCCTTGCAGGCTTTCGCGAATAAGGCATTTTCGGACAAAAATCCGTAGCCCGGGTGAATGGCATCGCAGCCGGTCGCTGCAGCCAGATTGACCAAAGCATAAATATTGAGATAACCGGACATCGGTTCGCTGCCGATACAATAGGATTCGTCGGCTTTTTTAACGTGAAGGGCGAAACGGTCAGCTTCCGAATAGATCGCGACGGAGCGAATGCCCATTTCGGCGCAGGCGCGAATGATGCGCACGGCGATTTCGCCGCGGTTGGCAATCAGTATTTTACGTAACATAGGTTAGACGTACCCCGAAATTAGGATGGGAATTGAGGGCTGGAATTGGATTTTACAGATATATGCAGGCTTATATCTTAAAGAAATTTATCGAAAGATTTAAGTATTAATTATATCAGGTTGGAAAATGCAATAAAGTCATACTTCTCGGACATTAAGTTTAGATGCCTCCAAATGCTAGTGCCGAATGTTGATCTACGATGGGTATTCTTGAGCGACTTATCTTGATTGACCTATAAATAAATCCTTACCGCGCAATAGTTCGGCAAACTCATTTGCCGGTAGCGGTTTGCTGAAATAATAGCCTTGTATTTGATCGCATTGATTCTTTAGTAAAAACTCCAGTTGTTCCCTTGTTTCAACACCTTCGGCGATAGTTTTAAAACCCAGGCTTTTAGCCATGCTAATGATGGCAGTGACGATTGCTTCGTCTTCGGGGTCGCGGCTCAGTTCGCGTACAAACGATTGGTCGATTTTAAGCTTGTCTATTTGGAATCGTTTGAGATAAGCGAGCGACGAATAACCGGTTCCGAAATCGTCGATCGAAAGTGAGATGCCGAGCTGATGAAATTGACGGAGTAGGCTGATCGTGCGTTCGGAATTATCCATGGCTATACCCTCGGTTAATTCGAGTTCCAGCATTGCCGGATCGAGCCGATTCATCTGTAATTGTTGGGCGACTTTTTCATAGAGCGAAGCTTTTTGAAATTGTAGTCCCGATAGATTAACAGAAACCGGAACGACAGGCAGTCCTTCAGCCTGCCAATCGGCGACTTGGCGAATTGCGGTTTTCAGCACCCAGTCGTCTATTTTTAAAATCAAGCCGCTTTCTTCGGCGATAGGGATAAACTGTCCCGGCGGAATCATGCCTTTTTCGGGATGCTGCCAGCGAACCAGTGCTTCGCAACCAATTATCTTCGAAGTTTTTATATCTATCAGTGGTTGATAATGGAGCCGCAGTTCATTTTGCTCAAGAGCCAAACGCAGTTCGTTTTCGATTTGTAATAAACGGTTGGCTTGTTCGTGCAATTGACGAGTGAAAAATTGAAAATTGTTACGACCCGTTTCTTTTGCTCGGAATAAGGCGGCGTCGGCGGCTTGCGACAGTTGCTCGAAGCTGTTGCCGTCTTGTGGAAATTCGGCAATACCGATACTAGCTGTCAGGATCAAACGTTGATCTTCGATAATAAACGGCTGGGTGATCAGTTGTAGAATGGTCTGGGCAACATGGGCTGTGCTTTCGGTATCAGTGTTCGGCAGTAATAAAATAAACTCATCGCCGCCCTGTCGGCATAAGGTATCGTTAGGGTGTAAATGATCGATTAGCCGATCAGCAATTTTAACCAGCAATCGATCGCCGATAGCGGGACCTAACGAATCGTTAATAATTTTAAAACGGTCGAGATCGATAAACATCAATGCAATGCGTGCATGCGCTCTTTTGGCGCCGCTTATTGCCAGTTCGGTTCTATCGCGGAGCAGACTGCGGTTAGGTAATTGAGTCAATGTGTCGAAATGGCTCAAAAATCGGATGCGCTCCTCGGCTGCTTTATGTTCGCTCAGGTCGCTCATGATGCCGATATGATGAATGATTCGGCCTTGCGGGTTCCGAATAGCCGAAATTGAGAGCCACTGTGGATACAGATCGCCGTTTTTTCGGCGATTAATAACTTCGCCTTGCCAGTGTCCGCGTTGATGAATTTCCTGCCAGATGTTTTCATAGAATGACTTATCTTGTAAACCTGACGAGATCAGACGAGGATTCTTGCCAAGCGCTTCCTCTGCTGTGTATCCACTGAGTTCGATATAGGTGGGATTAGCCGAAATAATGTTGTTTTCAGAGTCGGTAATGATGATGCCTTCGCGACTGTATTCAAAGACTTGTGCATGTAGCCGTAATTGTTGTTCGGCTTTTTTGCGTTCGGTTAAATCGCGTAAGATCGCAAAATAATGTCGGCCATCAAGAGCGTGAACACAGGCTTCGACCGTAAACTTAGAACCGTCCTTACGCTGACAAGTCCATTCTTCAGCATGCGCCGTATCGGAGATGATTTTATCGGCGCAGGGAGTCGATTTCGGCAATTCATCGTGAGTCAATATGTCTTGTAGCTGCAAGTCCAACAGTTCTTCATGGCGATAACCCAATAGCCTTAATGCGGAAGGGTTGGCGTCGATGAAGCCATGATCGGTTTGGCGAATCAGTAGTAAGCCGTCTCCCGATTGATCGAAGAGTTGCCGGTAGCGCTGTTGAGCGCTTGTGCGGCCTTTGGCTAGTTGCCAAGTTAGCATTCCGAGTAACAGCGTTACCGTTATACCTGTCTTGGCGATGAATGCAGGGTGATGTTGAGAGACGCCGGCTTCGAAAGCCGGAGTGCTGCGCATTACCAAGGTCCATTGACGACCCGCGATATTGATTTGACGCCGTGTTTCCAGTCTGCTGTCGCCGGATAGCCGATCTGTGGCTAATTCATTCGAGTGATACATTAGTGTTTGATTCGATTGAGGTTCTCCGTCATGAATTTCGAGTTCGATATTCGGATTGAGCTCTTCGTGCAATCCGGCCATCAGATCGTTGATACGAAAAGGTACGTCGACCCAGGCCGAAATGGCGGATTGACGGTCTCTTATCGATTCGAGGCTCTCCTTTTTGTTGTAGATAGGTAAATACATCACAAAGGCGTATGAATCGGTTTTATCGGCATCCTGTATGAGAACAATTCTTGAAGTAATGATGACTTCGCCGGTGTCGCGCGACCGTTGCAAGGCTTCTCGTGCGGCGGGCTCGGTGTAGATATCGAAGCCTAAGGCTTTCCGATTTTCCGCTGTCGAGGGTTCGAGGCGGATAATGGGTGCGTACTTTTCTCGATCGCCATCAGGTTTGATCTGGTAGTTCGGTATGTTTTGTTGTCGAATCTTGGCGATATGACGGCTTTTGTCGGCATGTGCGACAGGTATCGCCAGCCCCACTGCCTGAATGCCGGGCAAATTGTTTTGAATTTGCAGCGCGCTTACATAATCGCGGAATTCCTCTAAAGTGACATCGTCCGAACCATCAAAAAAGCCTTTGACGCCTTTCATGACGACTTTATAGGTATTGACTCTGTTGTCGATAATATGGGTAATTTGATTTGCCGATAATTCGAAAGCGGTGCGAATATTATCCGAGTCTGCCTGGCTTGCGTGTCGCCAAGAAAAAGCGGTAGTGCTGAGTCCGGCAAGCAGCATTAGACTAGTCAGTAATTGAGGCGTCCATCGACGAATACGGGTGCCGAGGGTGGTTTGATTGAAGCCACGAGTCATACAGTCAGGAGTGTGATGATGAGGTAAGTATAGCAAAAGGCTACGGCTAGGAAGCATCGATTTTAAAGCAAGGCAGGCGCTTGCGTTCGATTTGCTTCGGGTTTGATGGGGGGGAATTGGCTATGTATGCGGCAATTTTCTATTTGAGTGAAAAAACGGTGTGGAGCATGCTTGGCGAGGGTGTCGGCATGAATGCATATTTTTGCTTTATGCAAAATCTGCATTCATGCCATCCCTGTAATTCAGCAATTGCCGAGGAGCAAACGAAACCTCCATAAAATAGGGAGGTTATTTACGACCAAACCCTAATACTCCATTAAATCAATACCGTAAATTGACGTACGAAAGGTATATCTCAATGCTTGATCGGCTGGTTTATTTTCCCCAAGTATCTCGTAGCGTGACGGTTCGGTTGAAGACCGGCTTGTCGGGGGTGCTGTCTGTCGCATCGAGGCAGAAATAACCCATGCGCTCGAATTGGAAACGGCTTTCCGGCGGCGCATCGGCAAGGCTCGATTCGACGCGCGATTCGGTTAGGATTTCCAGCGAATCCGGATTCAAAGCGTCCAGAAAGTTATCGAGCGAATCGGGATTCGGCTGACTGAATAGCCTATCGTACAAGCGTATTTCAGCAGGTACGGAATGGCGTTCGCTGACCCAATGAATCACGCCCTTGACTTTACGACCTTCCGGGTTTTTACCTAATGTGTCCGGATCGTAACTGCAATGCAGTTCTATGATTGAGCCGTTTTCGTCTTTTACGATATGGTCGCAACGGATCACGTAGGCGCCGCGTAGACGAACTTCGCCGCCTTCGACTAGGCGTTTGTACTTAGGCGGCGGATTTTCGGTGAAATCGTCCTGTTCGATATACAAAACCTTGCTGAACTCGACTTTACGCGTTCCGAGTTCCGGTCTTTGCGGATGATTGCCGAGCTCGAGCGCTTCGACTTTGTCGTCCGGATAGTTATCGATGATCAGCTTTAACGGGCGTAGCACCGCCATCGCGCGTGGGGCATTTTCATTCAAATCTTCGCGGATACAGTTTTCCAGAACGGCCATTTCAATCCACGAATCTTTTTTGGTGATGCCGATGCGTTCGCAAAAGTCTCGTATCGCGGCCGGCGTCACGCCCGCGCGGCGTAGGCCGGCGAGTGTCGGCATGCGCGGATCGTCCCAGCCGCCGACATGTTTTTCGGTAACCAGTTGATTCAGTTTACGCTTACTTACGATACTGTATTCGAGTTGCAGTCGCGCGAATTCGATTTGCTGCGGATGACAGTCTATCGTAATGTTGTCGAGCACCCAATCATAGAGCGGTCGATGGTCTTCGAATTCGAGCGTACACAGCGAATGCGTGATGCCTTCGATTGCGTCGGAAATGCAATGCGTGTAGTCGTACATCGGATAGACGCACCACTTATCGCCGGTGCGATGATGATGCACGCGGCGAATCCGGTAAATGACCGGGTCGCGCATGTTGATGTTCGGCGAAGCCATGTCGATTTTCGCCCGCAAGACGTATTGCCCATCGGCAAATTCGCCTGCGCGCATGCGCGTGAACAAGTCCAAGTTTTCTTCGATGGATCGGTTGCGGTCCGGACTTTCCTTGCCGGGTTCGGTTAGCGTGCCCCGGTTCTGACGCATTTGTTCGGGCGTCGAGCTATCGACATAGGCTAAGCCTTTTTGAATCAACTCAACGGCGTAATCGTAAAGCTTTTCGAAATAATCGGAGGCATGGCGCAGTTCGTGCCATTGAAAGCCTAGCCAACTCACGTCGCGTTCGATCGCTTCCATGTATTCGATGCTTTCTTTTTCGGGATTCGTATCGTCGAAACGAAGGTTGCAGGTGCCCTGATACTCACCCGCGATGCCGAAATTCAAGCAAATCGATTTGGCATGGCCGATGTGTAAATAGCCGTTCGGTTCCGGAGGGAAGCGCGTGGCGATTTTGCTGTTATTTTTGTTTTGTTTCAGATCGTTATTGATGATCTGGCGAATGAAATTGGAAGGCAGCGTTTCGTTTGATGACATGAGCGGTCAAATAAGTGATGGGTAATAGTAATGCCGAATTCGGATTTGAAAATATCGCGTTTAGGATTTCGTGATAAATAACATCCTGGAACTATGAGCTTTGTTGAGGGTTCGATAACTCGCTTGACATGGCGCCGTGAACCCAGCACCTAAATTATCTAAGATAGTTAACCATAGCCAATGGGCTATGGAATTTAGGTGCTGGGTGAATACGTCCATGTAGGCTTGACGGCGGCTTCCCCTGCCGCCGACACCTGCCAATCGAGCTACCGAACCCTCCATAAAATAGGGAAGTTATTTTCGACCATATCCTTAATGGCCAATTTCCTTATTTCGAACTGAAAATCGATTAGCTTCGTTTAAGGTTCGGGTCTTATCTGTCGAGAAATCCGGCTTCTAAATCAGCAAAATGCAATCTGAAAAGGAAGGCGGGTGGGATTTAGGGCGTATGGATAACCCGATCCGTAAAAGCTTTATCCTAGTAAAAACAATTCACCATGAAGATCATGGAGTTAATTCAATAACTTGTTATATGTTTGCATAGAACTTTCGTTCACCAAAAAGGTTAGCGAGAATTATTAGGTAATTTGTTGAAATAATTGATAAACTTCATGTGTTTCATGGTTAAACTGCCGAATTTAGGTTTATGATAGCTCCTTGCGGCGAACATTCTTACCAAATAAACCATATACTTCTAAAATTAGGAGTATTAACGAAATAAATAGGCACAAAATGACGGGCAATACTACTGCAATTCCCGATTTTCGTAAAGCGAGCTGATCAACCGCAGCGATTTCCAGTTTGAAAAATTTCGCCTTATTCAGGATGTGGGGCATGCCTGTCGAGGAGTGCCGTAAACCCAGCGTCTAAATTATCAAAGGTAGTTAACCATAGCCAACGAGCTATGGAATTTAGGTGCTGGTGAATGCAGATTTGCATTACGCCATGGATGGCGTGTATTAGGGCAATGCAGGAGCAAAAATCTGCCCTGCCGCCGACACCTGCCAATCGAGTTACCGAGTGTCCCCCATAAATAAAGGGAAGTTATTTACGACCAAATTTTTAGGCACTGTCGAAATTTGAAGAACGAAAGTTATAGATTATTGCTTTTCTCGCTGCGACAAGCTGTCGCGCGTCAATTGGTCATATTTTCAAGGGTTTTTACGCTCTTTATAATGCGTACAACTCTTGATTAATTGCGTTATGCAAGCTTTCCTCCTAAAGGGTTTTAAGAGTTTCCCAAGCGGACAGTTTCTGTCCGCTTTTTTTTGCCCGTCATAATGCAATGTTGACTAAAGTTGCGTTATTCGGTCAGCGTTTGCACTCCATTCGATTTTTCCTAAGTTATTGGTTATTCTGACGTTCCTTGCGAATGGCCTGCAAAATATCCAGTCCTTTTTTGCGTTGAATCCGGATGATTTCCAATTCGGTTTTATACAACTTCGTCAGTTCCTGATCGGTGGTTTGTTCGAGCGCTTCGGTCAATTTGCGTTCCTTTTTTTTCAGTTTGCGGAGAACGGTTTTTAGTTCCTTGCCATAGTGTTTGGTTTTTTTATGCTCCGGATCGAAGAAATGTTCCAATTGGGTTAAAAATTTTGCCTTCATGATCCGGTGCCTTTAACTTAGGGGTTGACTGTTTCCACGACCGTTTTTATTTCCGCTTCATTCAATGCCAGATTAGGTTCGGGCTCAAGTTGTTGCATGTTATGCAAAAACAAGGTTTCGACGGCTTTCACCAGATTGGTTTTGATACTGAACATGTAAGCGCTGTCATTGATCAACGACGAGCCGGTTTCGGCGGTGATTTTATTTTCGCGAATCAATGTCTCGATGCTACGTGTGATCTGTTGGTCGTCGTCCTCGATCTTAGCCTTGAGTGCGTCGAGCGAAACGAAAGGGAGTTCATTGGCCTCGATGTTTTTCATGAATTCATCGATTTGCTTAATCAATAATGCGATTTGATAAGCGATTTTTTGATATTCATCGCGGGCGTAGCGGTAACGCGAAGTCGCGAAATGTAGCCAGTTGTTTTGCAAATGCTTGGTATCTTTGATCGCTTCAACGATATGCCGATTCGCATCGCGCAGCCAATAAAGTTTTGCAGTGGGTTTATGTTCCGGCGAAAAAGAAGCGCGACTGATGAAGGCGATAATGGCACTATAAATACCTTTAATGCGTTTTTCGTAGGCATTTTCGATATCGTATTCGGCCGGATTTTCTTGCTTCATCAATGTTTGAAGTAATTGTTCATTATCCTGAAGATCCCGGCGGTTTAATCCGAAAGTTCTTAGAATGACATAAACGGCATTGTCGTATAGATGCAGCGTCTCCAGTCGTATCGATTCGTTCATGGTTTCAGGAAATTCGACCGCCGAGCTATTTAAATATTTCGGCATGAAAATACTGATTTTTCTTTCCTTGATGAAGCGTTGTAAAAACTCGACCATGTATCCGATAAACGGGAATAATAGCGCGATTCCCGCAAAATTGAATAAGGTATGAAAGATGGCGAGTTTTAATGTGTAGTCGCTGGGGTTTATTCCGATCTTATCGCTAAGCCAATCCACGGACACGACAAAATAAGGAATAAATATAAGCGTGACGATGCCGGTCAAAAAATTGAAAATTAAATGCGCCCAGGCTAAACGTTTGCCGTCGATATTGGCGCCGAGTGCGCCGATAATGGCCGTGATGGTCGTGCCGATGTTAGAGCCGACCGCCAATGCTAAGGCATTCTCATAAGTGATTTGTTGTGCCGCTAGCGCCGTGATAATCAAGACCATCGTAGCATGGCTCGATTGCATGACGACCGTGGCGGCAACGCCGACCGCCGTATAAACTAACAAGCCCTTGATGCCCGGCATCGCGAATTCGACTAGATCGATGGTTTCCTTGATGCGCTCGAAATTATCCTTCATATAGTCGATGCCCAGAAACAGAAAGCCGAGTCCGGTCAGAATGAAACCTATGCCCTTGACTTTTTTCCGGGCTTGAAAAATAAATAATATACCGAAAACCAGTATAGGCAGCGCGTATGCGGCGATATCGACTTTAAGCCCGAAACCGGCAATTAGCCAGGCACCGGTCGAAGTGCCGAGGTTTGCACCGAAGATTATTCCGATGCCCGTGGCCAAATCGAGCAAACCGGCGCTTAGAAAGGATATCGTGATGATCGAAACCAGCGAGCTCGATTGCATCAAGGTTGTGGCGACGATGCCGAAGGTCAAGCTTTTGAGTCGCGTATCGGTGGTTTTTTGCAGAATGCGTTCTAGCGTGCCGCCGGTAAATGCCTTGAAGCCTTGTTCGAGCGACATCATGCCGAACAAAAAAATAGCAACGCCGGCCGCGATGCCTTTAAATTCTTCGCTAAGCCAAAAGCCGATACTCAATAAGGGAATGCCCAGGATCAGGAAAATTTTTTGCATCGTACTTTTGAGATAAGGACTAAAAAACTTTTAAGTAGGCTTAGGAAGTTTCAGTAAAACGCGACGTCTTAATTTTAATAGTTTTGCCATTCTATTGAGCGTGATCATGGCTGCATCAATATTTAGTTTTAGACTATCGGGGGTTGTTTAGGTCCGGTTTTATAGATGCTCACTTGATCGCCGATGTTTAATGTCCCGGTATTGTCATGCAAGGCATTTTGTCCGAAATAAACTTTTTGATTCCATTTGCGGATTCTGCTTAGTGTGAGCAGCGGCTCTTGTCCGGATTCTGCCGTTTCCGGATCGATGGTCGGTACCGAGCAGCGCGCGCAGGGTTTAGGTAATCTGAAGCTGATTTCGCCAATGCTTATCGTTCGCCAGTTGTCTTCGGCGTAGCTATCGCAGCCTGAAAGGACCAAATTAGGCCTAAAACGGGCCATTGGATAATTCAGATTCATGGCGCGGTTGAGTGAGGCCAGAGAGCTTTCCGAAAGAATCAAGAATGGAAAGCCGTCCGAAAAATAAACTTTGTCGTCGGGCCGTGCGTAATTCGGATCAACCGGGCGAATCGTTTTTTCCGCTTGGTAGACCAATTTACAGTCGATATGTAAAAAAGCACTGAGCCATCGGTTTGCTTGTGTTGAAACCTCGTGCGCTAGGCAGCGGTCATGCCATATTTCGCATTCGAGCGATTCACCGTTTGTTGCCTCCAGCGGTAGCACCAAATCGTCCAAACCCGGCGCCGAAAGAGTCAGACAACTTTCGGACAAAGCGGTGCGAATCAATGCCATTTTAGGCAGGCGTCGTTGGGATAAAAATTTTCTGTTTTTATCAACCAACATCCATTGCCTATCATAGCGCAGACCTTTTTCAGTCACAGGCCAGCGGTCGACCGCGATACCCGCCAATGATTTAACCGGATAGATATAAATTTCGCTTAGGAGTGGCGAAGGCATCATTTAGCCAAGCAGTCCTTTCACGACGGTCGATGTCAGGTTGCTCTGAGCGGCTAGACTTTCCACTGGGAATTGATTAATCAAGTTGGCGGTTTGTCTGGCAATCTCGTTGGCCTGTTCCGGTTCGGTGACGGGAGGGGCTGTATTGACGTTTTGCGCTTCACGGTTACGAAACGATTCGGAAAGTTGCAGTGCGTTATCCGATAATTCGAGATTTTGTTCGTCGCTGACAATTGGCGCTCTTGGTGCGGCGACGTCTTGCTTTTGCTCTTCAGTCAGTCTGCGATTTAGCTCCGGCTGAGTGGTATCGTTCGGTACAGTATTGTCGATGCGTGGTGTTATGGCTTGGATTTCCATTTTGGATTCCTCATTCGAAAAGATTCCTGACTAACAAAGTATTCATTGGTACCGATATGGCATCAAATTGCCGGTATCGGGTTGCTCAAGATGTAAAGGTTTCCGGCAATAAACGCCAGTTCAAGGAAAAGCGCGTCATTCAGCTAGGGATTGCCAGAATTCTGTGGCAGGAATGGCAATGCCTAGCTATTAATTTGGCAATAATTTCCTTTGATCGTTCATTTAAGCAGTAAATCCGTTTGAGTTTCAAGTAAATGATCACCAAGATCGTTTTGTCGTTCTTCGAACTTGATACCGTAGTCAAACTTATTGCTGCTGGATTGGCGGACGACTTTGGCTTTCATATTAAATCGTCTGCCGTCTTTGAATTTAAGCGCCACAGTAATTTTTTTATTAATGCTCAGTTTTTCTTTGGCGCTCACGCGTAACCCTTTACTGCTGATGTCTTGAAGTTGGGCCTGTATTTTTTTATCGAGCCCGAGAAGGTTTTTAGTAATCAACACGACTTTAATATCGTTTCTGACATAGCGAACCGATCTACGGCCATTATCTTGAATCGTATCATCGGTATCTAAATCGAAAATATCGCGATGATTTTCTGAAGGGGGATTGATGTCGGCCATGGAGATTACGAAATCAGAGGTAATATTGGGTTATCGAATAATGTGGCGCTATTTTTAAATTATAGTGTGTTTTCGCTTGTATATAGTGGTTAGTTTATTATTGGCGGTGTTGATGCATAAGGAAACCCTGCGCAGTTATGTTTATAATGCTTGATTGAGCAATACCTTAAGCGCTAAGAAATTGTTAACCCAACCTTAACAAATGTATTGCATACGGTCTATATTGTTGAAATTTAAGAATTAAAAAGCATTCCAAAAATAGCTTTGTAGTGCCGTATCATTACTTTTATCATAATATTCAAAAGATTATGCTCGGTAAATGTTAAAGCTGGGTTAAGTTAAACAGAGAATGTTGAATGGATTGGTTCTGTATAGTCTTCATTTTGCTTTCTTTATCTTTATTTCAGCCACAGCAAATGAATGGAGTAGGAAAAATGATCGTCCGATCTTTATTGTTAGGTATTAGTATGCTGTCGTTGACTGTTTTTGTTGCGCAAGCGGAACAAAAACAGGAAATCGAAATTGTTTACTTTACCCAAGAAAAAATAGCCCCGCCGGCCTTGTCGAATCTTGATCCGTTTATTAAAGACAAGGGCGAACTCGGCGCCGAGCTGGCGATCGACGATAACAACACTACGGGGCAGTTTACCGGTCAATTGTATAAACTGAACAAGATTATCGTGCCGATCGACGGCGATGTCGCCCAGGAATTTAACGACAAGATAGCCGGGAAATTCTCCTTTGTTGTCGCCAATTTGCCGGTCGATGATTTGCTGAAAATTATCGATGCGAATCAGCCGGAGCAAACCTTGATTTTCGATACGGGAACGACGGACGACAGTCTGCGGCAGCGTTGCGGCGCTGATGTACTGCATATCTTGCCGAGCCGCGCGATGCGTGCCGATGCTTTGGCTCAATATCTGTTGAAAAAGCGCTGGACCAAGTGGTTTTTGGTGACCGGTGCGAGCGATGAAGATAAATTATTCGCCGCCGCGATCAAGCGATCGGCGAAGCGTTTCGGCATGAAAATTGTCGCCGAGAAAGCCTGGGATCATACCTATGACGCACGACGAACCGCTCAATCGGATGTGCCGGTGTTCACGCAGGACGTTGACTACGATATATTGATCGTTGCCGACGAACAAGGCTTGTTCGGCGAATATCTCGATTACCGGACCTGGATTCCGAGACCGGTTGTCGGAACGCAAGGCTTGATCGCGACTTCATGGCATCGAACGCATGAACAATGGGGCGCGGTGCAAATTCAAAACCGTTTCAAAGAACAAAAGGGCCGCTGGATGGAAGAGGCGGATTACGGCGCTTATCTAGCGATTCGTGCCGTCGGCGAGGCCGCGACCCGGACCCAATCGAGCCAACTAAACGATATTAAGCCTTATTTGTTGAGCGATAAACTCACGTTGCAAGGCTATAAAGGCAGGCCATTGTCGTTCCGGATTTGGAACGGTCAGCTGAGACAGCCACTGTTACTCGCGGCGCCACGTTCCTTGGTCGCGGTTGCCCCGATCGAAGGGTTTTTACACCCGAAAACCGAATTGGATACGCTGGGTTATGATCAACCCGAAACCAAATGTAAGTAAAAGGTAGACACTATGAAAAATATTTTATGGACTCTGGCGCTATGCGCTGCCGTTACGGCTCAAGCCGAAACGGTTTATGTCACACTGGAAAAAGACAATGCCTTGGCCGTCGTCGATCCGATTGCCGGAAAATTAACCAAAACGGTGCCGGTCGGGCAAAGGCCTCGCGGTATTGCCATCAGCCCCGATAATAAGTTCCTATACATAGCGACCAGCGACGATGATACGATTAAAATCATCGATGCCGAAACCCTTGAGGAAGTCGGACGATTGCCGTCTGGCGAAGATCCCGAAACCTTTGCGGTCAGTCCCGACGGCAGCCTTATGTTTGTATCGAACGAGGACGACAGTCAAGTTACCGTGATCGATGTGCAAGAACGCAAGGCGATCAAGGAAATCAAGGTCGGCGTAGAGCCGGAAGGCATCGCGGCCAGTCCCAACGGTCGCTGGGTTATCAGCGCCTCGGAAACGACCAATATGCTGCACTGGATCGATACCGAGAGCCTTGCTATCGTCGATAACACGCTAGTCGACCCGCGCCCTCGGGCGTTGAGTTTTACCGCAGACAGCAAATTCGTTTGGGCGACATCCGAAATGGCCGGGACCTTGACGATACTGGATGCAGAGACTCGACAAATCATCAAGAATATTAAACTGGAAGTTCCGGGAGTGACTTTCGATAAGATTCAGCCGGTCGGCGTTGCGATCGACAAGGACAATCGTTGGGGCTATGTCGCATTGGGGCCGGCGAACCGGGTCGCGGTGATCAACGCCAAGACTTACGAGGTCGAAAAATTTCTACTGGTTGGAGAAAGAGTCTGGAATCTGGCGTTCTCGCCCGATCAAAAACGGCTTTATACGACCAATGGCGTCAGCAATGATATTTCGATCATCGACTTGGCTAGCCATAAAGTCACCAAATCGGTCGGAGTAGGGCGTTATCCCTGGGGAGTGGTCGCGAAGCCATGAATTCGATCGCGCTGTCCGTCGAAGATTTAAGTTTTTCCTACAGCGGCAAGAAAGCGCTGGATAAGGTCGGCTTTTCGATAAATCCCGGTGAATGTACGATTCTGCTCGGACCGAACGGCGCCGGAAAAAGTACCTTGTTTGCGTTAATTACAAGGCTTTACGATACGCGTTCCGGGCGTATCGAATTATCCGGCTTCGATGTCAAGAAACAAACGCGCAAGGCCTTGGCGATGTTGGGCGTGGTTTTTCAGCAAACCACGCTCGATATGGACCTGACGGTGATGCAGAATTTGCGTTACCACACAGCCCTGCATGGCATGAGGCGTAAAGTGGCGAAACAGCGTATACAGGAAGAGCTGGAGCGATTCGATATGTACGATCGCCGTTTCGAAAAAATACGCCAACTCAACGGCGGGCACCGGCGGCGTGTCGAAATTGCCCGGGCGTTGTTGCATAAACCGTCGCTGCTGTTGCTTGACGAACCGACGGTCGGGCTCGATGTGCCGAGCCGCAAGGCGATCGTCGAACACGTTCATCAATTGGTCAAGGACGGACAATTATCGGTGCTGTGGGCGACGCATCTTATCGACGAAATTTATCCGGACGATCATTTGGTCGTGTTGCATCAAGGCCAAGTCAAGGCGAACGGCGCGATTCCCAAAGTTTTACAACAGACCGGCAAAGAGTCGATCGACGAGGCGTTTTTTGCACTGACTCAAGGAGGACGAGCATGAGACTATTGCATTATTGGCGGGCGATGTGGGGCATTATCGGCCGCGAATTGCTGCGCTTCGTCAAGCAGCGCGAACGTTTTATTTCCGCCCTGGTTCGGCCCTTGCTTTGGTTGTTCGTGTTCGCGGCGGGATTTCGCGCGGCGCTCGGCATCGCTATTGCGCCTCCCTACGAAACCTACATTCTTTACGAAGTCTACATTACGCCCGGTCTGATCGGCATGATTCAATTATTCAACGGCATGCAAAGTTCGTTGTCGATGGTTTACGACCGCGAAATGGGCAGCATGCGGATTCTGATGGTCGCGCCGCTGCCGCGTTGGTTTTTGCTGTTTTGTAAGCTGATTGCCGGAACCGCCGTTTCGGTCTTGCAAGTCTATGTCTTTCTCGGCGTTGCCTGGCTGTATGAGATCGAGGCGCCGCTTGAAGGCTATCTGTGGGTATTGCCGGCCTTGTTGTTGTCCGGAATGATGCTTGGCGCATTGGGCTTATTGCTGTCGTCGTTCATCAAACAATTGGAAAACTTTGCCGGCGTGATGAATTTCGTCATTTTTCCGATGTTTTTCATGTCGACTGCGTTGTATCCGCTTTGGAAAATCAAGGAGTCCAGCGAATTGCTGCATGAAATTGCTCGGTACAATCCGTTTTCGCAAGCGGTGGAATTGATTCGTTTTGCGTTGTATAACCAATTCAATCAAGAGGCTTTTATCTACACACTATCGGCCTTTGTCATCTTCATGACGGCGGCCATACTGGGTTATAACCCATCGAAAGGCATGATGACTCGAAAAGGAGGGGGCGCCTAATGCAACACAAAACAATTTTGGTAACCGGCGGTGCCGGTTTCATCGGCGGCAATTTCGTCCGCAGCTTAGTGGGAAAAGGCGCTAGCAAAGTCATCAATCTGGATGCCTTGACCTACGCCGGTAATTTGGAAACCCTGGCGGATTTGGACGGTAACGACAATCACCGTTTCGTACTCGGGTCGATCGGCGACAAAAGCCTGGTCGATTATTTGTTGGCGCGTTATCAACCCGATGCCATCGTCAATTTCGCGGCCGAAAGCCATGTCGATCGATCTATCGACAGCCCCGGTGCGTTTATTCAGACCAATGTGGTCGGCACTTATGGCTTGCTTGAATCGGCCAAGAATTATTGGCGGCAACTCGATAGCGAAGACCGGCAAAATTTTCGGTTTCTCCATGTCTCGACCGATGAAGTTTACGGGTCGCTCGGCGCGGAAGGCAAATTTACCGAGCAAACGCCATATCAACCAAATTCGCCGTATTCGGCGTCGAAGGCTGCGTCCGACCACTTGGTCAGAGCCTATCATCACACATACGATTTTCCGGTATTGACGACCAATTGTTCGAATAACTACGGACCTTATCAATTTCCGGAAAAACTGATTCCGTTGATGATCTTGAACGCGCTTAGCGGAAAGTCATTGCCGATTTACGGGGCCGGATTGAATGTGCGCGACTGGCTGTATGTCGAGGATCATTGCCGCGCGATCGAGACCGTGCTCGAAAAAGGCCGTATCGGAGAGGTATACAATATCGGCGGCAACAATGAAAAAACCAACTTGGAAGTCGTCGAAACGATTTGCGCCGTGCTCGACGAATTAATGCCTGTTTCGAATTTCAGGCCGCATAGAAATTTAATGCAATTCGTTCAAGATCGTCCCGGACATGATCTGCGTTATGCGATCGATGCCTGTAAAATCAAACGCGAATTGGGTTGGGAGCCGCAAGAAACCTTCGAAACCGGTCTGCGAAAAACCGTGCAATGGTATCTCGATAATAAAGCCTGGTGGGCCAATGTATTGGACGGCAGTTACCGGGGCGAGAGACTGGGGTTGCAGAATCTTTGAAATTGCTAAAGTTTAATTGATTGTCCATTTTAAGTAAGTGTCCAAAATTTATATCCCGATTTGGCTAGTATCAGGTAACGCTGGAAGAAGTGTGCGCGGCATGGACGCCACGCCCAAGCCTATAGGGATATATTCACGGCGTCTTCTGGAAGCGTTACCTGATACTGGCCGATAAAACGGGGTAATTATTTTGAAACAATTACTAAGCTCGGAGCACGCCGACACCGCCTATTTTACGAAACGACTCAAGTTTTCTAATCATGAAGCATTACCGAGGAAATAGACATGGATGAACGATTGCCCTCTGTCAGCGTGCAGCGTAATCTCTCTTCCCCTTTTTCGTCATCGACAAGCATGGTCGGGCGCGGATTGGAGGCCATCCGTAATCCTCAAGCCAATGAGCCTGAGGTCAATATGGACGAGCGTTACCGCTTAGCTCGCGATAGTTATAATCGCATTACCGATGATGGCAATGAAATCCGATTTAACTGCGATGCGACGGCTAAAGTCATAAACGGCAATGAAAGCGAATCGCTGCGGCCCTTGTTTTCGATGAGGCAGCAGCTGAAACAAGATTTCTCGACGTTCCAAGAATTAGCCGATCAAGGTTACGGCAAGGCCTATTTACCGCTTGCGAGAATGTATTTGGGCGGACAAGGGATTCCTCGAAATGTCGAAAAAGCCGAATATTATATGCGCATGGCGTTCAACTGGTGTACGGCTCATCAAGCGCTTGCCGATCCGGAAATTTGGATGGATCTGTCAGAAATGTACGGTAATGGTTTTGGCATTGAACAGAATCTGGTTCAGGCATTGTCATGGTGCCGCAAGGCTGCCGAAGCAGGTCTGGCCTGCGCTCAATATAATTTGGGTTTAAAAATAGAATACGGATTAGGTGTCAAGCAGGATGCAATTCAGGCCGTTTTTTGGTACCGAAAGGCGGCCGATCAAGGCTATGCCGGAGCGCAATGCAACCTTGGTTTGAATTACGAATGTGGTTACGGGGTCGAGCAAGACCCAGTGCAAGCCGCATTCTGGTACCGTCGCGCCGCCGAGCAAGGCTACGCTTATGCGCAAATCGAACTGGGGGCGCTCTATGAGTTCGGTGTCGGTGTGGCGCAAGATGGCGAGCAAGCAGCGTTTTGGTATCGAAAAGCGGCCGAGCAAGGTCATCCTTATGCGCAAGATTTTATAGGCGAATTGTATTGGTCCGGCTTTGGCGTGGCGCAAAATTATGAAAAAGCCGTGTTTTGGTATCGACAAGCCGCCGAGCAAGGTGCGCCGAGAGCGCAAGATATGCTGCATCGAGTTTATCCGAACGGTCCGGCGGTTGAAACCGTCGATCAGCAAGCCTTGTATTGGTATCGCAAGATTGCCGGTCGTGGGCATGTGAAAACGCAAGAATTTCTGTCGAAATTCGGTATCAATTGGAAAAATCGATAATGCTACCGGAAGAACAAGAACTCAAGCGTTTGGAGACCGAAGAAGCCGAGCTCGAGGAGCAGGTCGCATCCTCTGAGTTGGCGTTGGAAACGTTAAAAACTGAAATGTCGCAGTTTCATTATCGCTACTACCGTCTGGTGGGGTATTTGTATGTCGAAATGGATGAGTTGGATGCCCGAATTGCATCGGAAGAGGCAGAGCGCTATCCCGACAATATCGAGTTGCAAAAGCAGGCTCATGACGCCGAGCAGCAGGCGAGGCGATCGGCCGAAGAAGCCGGTTTAACCGAAAACCAGGTGCCGCCGGCCAAAATTACGCCGGAAATCAAACAAGCCTACCGTAAAGCGACGAAGCTGATGCACCCCGACCGCGCCACCAACGAGATCGAACGCGAACGTCGCACAATCATGATGGCCCGCGTCAATCGTGCCTACGAGGCCGGCGACTTAGCGGAAATCGAACAATTGATTATCGATTTCGGCGAAGATTCGGAAGCCGTCGAAGGTAGCGATACCGGCGCGCGCTTGGTCAAAGTGATTCGCCGTATCGCACAATTGCGCCGGCGTTTGTCCGAAGCCGAACAGGAGCTCAGCGAACAAAAGCAAACGGAATTATACGAATTGATGAACACGGTCGGCGAAGCCGAAGTGAGCGGTGAAGACCCGCTCGGCGACTTGGCCAGGCAATTGACCCAGCACATCAGCGAGCGCAAGGTGCGTTTGGAATTGCTTTGTCAACCGGCGAATTAAGGATTTCGTGATAAATAACGTCTTGGAACTATGGGCTTTGTTGAGGGTTCGGTAACTCGCTTGGAAGGACGCCGTGAATACGTCCGTGTAGGCTTGACGGCGGCTTTCCGTGCCGCCGACACCTGCCAATCGAGCAACCGAATCCTTCCTAAAATTGGGAAGTAATTTACGACCAAACCCTAAGCTCTAATCGAAGGAGGAGCTGTCATGATCGATTGGAATCAAACTTACGCAGCCATTTGGCGGCGGCGGAAAGAATGTTTGCGACCGGTCAAAAAACTGGATACGATTCGGCTCGATGATTTACTCGGTATCGATCGGCAAAAGCAATGCTTGATCGACAATACCGAGCGCTTTTTAGCCGGAAAGCCAGCCAATAACGCCTTGCTTTGGGGCGCGCGAGGTACCGGTAAATCGTCGTTGATCAAGGCCTTGCTCAATGAATACAAGGATCGGGGTCTGCGGGTCATTGAAGTGGACAAACAAGATTTGATCGATCTGCCCGAAATCGTCGACGACATTCGCGAACAAGAGCAGCGTTTCATCGTCTATTGCGACGACCTTTCCTTCGAAGCCGATAACGGCTTGTATACCGCATTGAAGAGCGTCATGGAAGGTTCCATCGAATTGCCGCCGGAAAATGTATTGCTCTATGCCACATCGAACCGGCGCCATTTGATGCCGGAACAGATGCGCGACAATCTCGACACCCGCTTGGTCGACGGCGAAGTTCATTATTCCGATGCGGTCGAACAAAAAATATCGCTCTCCGACCGCTTCGGTTTGTGGTTGTCGTTTTACCCGCCGCATACCGAAACCTTTCTGGAAATCGTCGATAGTTTGTTTACCGGTTATGACGGCGACCGCGAACAATTGCATCAAGAAGCCCTAGAATTTGCCAAGCTCAGGGCATCGAAAAGCGGTCGAACCGCAAAGCAGTTTTACAATGCCTATAGTTAATGAAACGGCATTCGCCTTAGTTTTCCCGCTTCACGTTCAAACAGCGATACAAAGCTTGTTTTTATACTGATATAAAGCATTCCTAAGTAAAAATTCAGTCTCCCTCTTTCAAAAAGACGACTGCATGGATACTGGAGGTAAGGTAGCCATTGATTAATATTGGAGGGGTATCCATGGTGCGCACGGCGTACACTTCGGAGTTCCAACGATTACGTAATTTTCGCGCAGGATGACCAACAAAGTATCTCAAAGAAATGCGTATAACAGCAAGAGCAGGAGCTTGGGAAATTTAGTTGCTCGGAGATCGGGCCTTAAATTTGATATCTACCCCTCCCTTTTTTTAATAACCGCAAATGTCAAACAACTCATGAGGAAAAAAAATGGCTAGAACTTCTGTATTACCCTATGCTCAGGCTATTGATTGGGAAATTGATATGCCGTTTAAACATCAACGAATTCATGCTGTTGCACTAACTCATGGTGGCGCATGTACCAAAAAATTCAGTCAGGGAAGCGATGAAAAAAACAAAGGTGTAGGGTCAATTTACCATCTGCGGATGAAATCACCGGGCGTAAAATGGAGCGGTGTCTGTAAGGCTCTATGTATGTTTTGGATTGCGTTCCATGCTAATGACGAGGACTTTTGGGGATGGCTATTTGGCCCAAATGGTGATGTCGATGTTGAGGTTGCCGGGTTTATTTGCGATCTACATGGTTCTTATAGCAGTAGACTCGACCACGGTGATGTTCCTACTCGAGAGATTTCAGGTCTATCCAAAGTTGAATTTATGCGAAAGCAATTGGCTAAGGCAGGTGTAATTCCACGTACTACTGCGACAGGCGGAAGTCTTTCAACCAACCAGCAAGCATTAACCAGTGGCACAAGTCTTGGTCGTGGACGAGAAATTGCTGCTGTGTTGGCTCCTGATTACAAGATGGGAGGCGCGATGTATAAGCAGTTAAGTTTTTCCAGTGCAGGTGGGGCTCATGCAACAGCTGCCTGGGTTGCCCAAGACGTATGTTTTTTTGACCCTAATTATGGCGAATACTGGTTTGAAACTGTAGTCGATTTCCGTAGATGGTTTGAGCTATTCTGGGTTTATAGCGGATACGGTAGCAAGTATGACAAAAACTTTACGATTCATTGTTTCGGTACAAAAGCATAAAAGGTCCTGGTTAGAAGAAAGGGGGGCTTTAATTTACAATCATTAAATTGAAAACCGGAACAGGTGTTTATGTGTTTAGATAATTGGGGTAAGTGAAAAAAATGCCTAACTGATCCTCCGTAACAGGTGCGCCCTTACTTTATGCCTATGGTAGATCAAAATTCGCCACCGGGGTGCCCGTCAAAGGACGACATGAACCCAGCCCTAAATTATCCAAGACAATTAACCATGGCCAATGGGCTATGGAATTTAGGTGCTGGGTGAATACATCTATGTAGGCTCTATGCCAGCTCCATGCCAGTCGCCCACCTAGCGTTAGGTGAGCGACAGAGCTCCCCGGCGCCTTCTAAAGCTTCGCCGAAATTGGAAGTGCGAAAGGTATATAATGAATGAAATTTTTTTGGTAAGTAGCTATGACCGATGATGAATTGCGGGAAATTGTTGCTAATTTAGCGCTGTCCCAAGCCAAAACGGATGCTCAGCTGGCTAAGACGGATGCGCAGCTGGCTAAGACAGATGCGCTGTTGGCAAAAACAGATGCTAAATTGAGCAAACTGGCCGATATGTATGGGGGAGTCGGCAATAATCAAGGCAAAGTTGCAGAAGAGTTTTATTATAATTCGCTAAAGCACAAGCTGGAACTCAACGGTATTCAGTTTGATTTTATTGAGAAGAATGTCACGCGAAGCAAAGGCGATATTGAAGAAGAATACGACTTATTGCTGGTCAATGGTAAAGACGTATTTATTGTGGAAGTTAAATATCGCTTACATCCTAAAGATATAGCGTGTTTATTAGGCCGTAAACGAGCTAATTTTATAAAATTATTTCCTGAATACCGGGACTACAAAATTCATTTAGCATTAGCGAGTTTTGCCGTGGAAGAAGATGTTAAGCGAATGGCTTTAGAACAAGGCATTACCGTATTACAGCGTCGGGGTAATATCGTAGAAACATTGGCAGCATAAAAGCAGGAGGCGCTGCTGGGGCAATGTTGTTGACCAAGTATTAAAGCGGCCCTTTTCTTTATCGCTAGGTCGTTTTTATGCGGTTATACCCATCGCAGATCAAAATTCGGCACCAGGTTGTCCGTCAAAGGACGCCGTGAATACATCCCTGTAGGCTCTATGCCAGCTCCATGCTGGCCCCTCACCTAGCGTTAGGTGAGGGGCCGCACACCCTGGCGCCTCCTCAGGCACTGCCGAAATTTGAAGTGCGAAAGGTATACCCAAGCTCCAGCTTGAGTAAGGAATATGCACAAAATAACTTTTACAATTAGTAGACTTTGCGGTGGTTCGGTGACTCGGTTGACAGGACGCCGTGAACCCAGCACCTAAATTATCCAAGATAGTTAAACATAGCCAATGGACTATGGAATTTAGGTGCTGGGTGAATACTTCCATGTAGGCTTGACGACGGCTATCCCTGCCGCCGACAACTGTCAATCGAGCCACCGAAGCCCCTTCCAACAGTTGTCTAAGTTTTTCATGCTCGTTCCTAACCTGTTCAGCAAGCTCTAATTTCCCGACAATCAAGAAAAATTGAACAAGCGAGTCAGGGTTGATTGAAAATGTACGGATGTTGTGTCGGTCACAGGAAGCTGGAGCTTCCGGGGTTTCTTTCCCAAGATGGAGCTTGGGAAAGAGCGACTATTAACGCGAAGATAGCCTTTAGAAATCGCTATTTCTCATGCTCGTGCACAAACCCAAACATCGACTCGGACCGCGCCGGCTTTTTTTAACGCTCGCGCCAGTTCGGAAACGGTCGTGCCGGTGGTCATCACGTCATCGACGATTGCAATATGATCGAATCTTAGCGGTCCGTTGACGGTAAATGCGTTTTTCATGTTTTTACGCCGTTCTTTGGCCGGCAAGTCGATTTGGTGTGGCGTGTTGCGACTGCGAATGCAACAGTCGAGATCAATTGGTATCGCTAGTTCACGGCTTAGTGTGCGAGCAATTTCGATCGACTGATTAAAGCCGCGTTCCCGGTAACGGCGAGGGTGCAACGGTACCGGTACCAGGCAGTCCGGCATTTCAGCGGATATTTTCAAGTAGTCCGCCATCAACAATCCTAGCAGCCGCGCATTTTTGAATTGGCGGCGGAATTTCAATCCTGAGATTAAAAAACGGATAGCACTTTGATGTTTAAAAGGCGCATGTGTTTCGTCGAAGTCGGGCATGCGTCTTTGACAATCGCCGCACAATACCGGCCCGGTTGGCGCGTGCTCGAAAGGGATGCCGCAGCGGTAACAGCAATACGGGTTAGTGATCAATAGCTCCGCGCAAGGCCCGCAAATATCCCTCGAAGCCTGTCCCGGATTGCCGCATAAAATGCAGGTGGGCGGCAATAAGTAATTCTGTATAATATCGAGCCAGTTGTTTACCATTTTAAAGTTGTCAGGTTGACAAGCAGTGTGTCATTGAAAAAGATCGGTACCGGGTGCAGCTCGAATCCGACAAAAGCCTGATCGATATCGCTCAATTTTTATAATCCGGAGATTAACAGAATGTCAGCAAACCCAGCAATAAGCACGATTCGCCATGACTGGCGCCCTGAGGAGGTCCAAGCCTTATTCGCACTGCCTTTCAACGATTTGATATTTCGCGCCCAATCGATTCATCGCGAACATTTCGATCCGAACGAAATTCAGATTAGCAGCTTATTGAGTATTAAAACCGGATCGTGTTCGGAAGATTGCGCTTATTGCCCGCAAAGCGCCCGTTATGATGCGGATTTGCAGCCGGAAGCGTTAATGCCGGTCGATGACGTGTTGAAGGCGGCGCGGCGCGCGAAAGACGAAGGCGCTTCTCGGTTTTGCATGGGCGCAGCCTGGCGTCAGCCGAAAGACAAAGATGTCGCGCGTGTTGTCGAAATGATTCAAGGCGTTAAAGCGTTGGGCATGGAAACCTGTGTGACCTTGGGTATGTTGACCGACACTCAAACCGCGACGCTCAAGGAAGCCGGGCTCGATTATTACAATCATAATCTCGATACTTCTGAAGACTATTATTCGGAAATCATCACGACCCGTAGCTATCAAGATCGTCTCGATACCTTAGCGAGGGTTCGGGATGCCGGTATCAATGTCTGTTGCGGCGGTATTGTCGGCATGGGCGAGAGCGAACAGGACAGAGCGAAACTGTTGATCGAATTGGCTAATTTACCGAAGCATCCGGAAAGCGTGCCGATCAACATGCTGGTTCAGGTCGAGGGTACACCGCTGAACGGTACCGAAAAATTGGATCCTATCGTATTCATTAGAACGATCGCGGTCGCACGTATCCTAATGCCGACTTCCCGCGTGCGTTTGTCGGCCGGCCGTAATGCTATGAGCGACGAAATGCAGGCTCTATGTTTTCTCGCCGGCGCCAATTCGATTTTCTACGGTGAAAAACTGTTAACGACCGACAATCCGATGACCAATCAAGATCTAGCGTTATTCGAACGCTTGGGCGTGCGTTCCGGCGGGTCTTGCCACGTTCAATGATCGGTATTGATTCCGGGCTGGAGGCCGAGCTCGAGCGCCTGGCGCGAGAAGATTTATACCGATCGCGCCGAGTCGTCGAATCCGCTCAAGGCGTCGAATTGCAGTGCGGCGGACGAAAGCTGATCAATTTTTGCAGCAACGATTATCTCGGCTTGGCTAATCATCCGTCGGTCGTCAAGGCTTTTCAAGACGGTGCCGATCGTTACGGCGTCGGCAGCGGCTCCGCGCATTTGATTTGCGGACATAGCCGTGCCCATCATGCCTTGGAAGAAGAGCTTGCGGAGTTTACCGGCCGCGATCGTGCGCTGTTGTTTTCGACCGGGTACATGGCCAATATCGGCGCGATATCGGCGCTGACGGGCAAGGGGGATACGGTTTTCGAAGACCGCTTGAATCATGCCTCGTTACTGGACGGCGGTTTGTTATCGGGCGCGCGCTTCAAACGTTACCGACATGCCGATACGGACGGGTTGCTTGACAGTTTGAGTAGAGCCGAAGGGCGGACGATGATCGTGACTGACGGCGTGTTCAGCATGGATGGAGATTTTGCGCCGCTCGATGTGTTGTCGAAAGTCGCAAATGAACAGGATGCTTGGTTGATGGTCGACGATGCGCACGGTTTGGGCGTGATTGGCGACAAAGGACGGGGAATCGTCGAGCATTTCGGCTTGACGCAACAGCAAGTGCCGATATTAGTCGGAACGCTCGGCAAGGCTTTCGGTACTTTCGGCGCCTTTGTCGCCGGCTCCGAAACGCTGATCGAGACCTTGATTCAAAAGGCTCGAACCTATATCTACACGACCGCATTGCCGCCCGCCGTCGCTGTAGCAACCCGTGCGGCTTTGAACGTTGTTATCGAAGAACAGTGGCGCCGGGAGAAATTAAACGATTTGGTGCGGCGATTTCGCCGAGGCGCCGAACAGCTCGGTTTTCCGTTGATGCCGTCGAATTCGCCGATTCAGCCTATCCTAATCGGCGATAGTTGCAGCGCTGTCGAAATCGGCAAGTGTTTGCTCGATGACGGTTTTTGGGTCGGCGCAATTCGACCGCCTACCGTTCCGCAAGGCAGCGCTCGACTACGCGTGACTATTTCAACGCTCCACGAAGCGCAGCAAATCGATCGTTTGCTCGAATCCTTGGCAAAATCTATATCGCAATGACTATTCATTATCAAATTTACGGCGAAGGCGAGCCAGTCGTCTTGGTTCATGGTTGGGCGATGCATTCAGGCATTTGGCGCGATTTTGCCGAGCAATTGGCACAAACCCGTCGCGTCGTTTGCGTCGATTTGCCGGGGCACGGCTTAAGCGCCGAAATGCCCGAGTTTACGCTTGAGTCGGTATGCGAGCAGTTGAGCCGAATCGTCGACAGTAAAGCTTGTTGGATCGGTTGGTCATTGGGCGGGTCGGTGGCTTTGGCAATGGCTAAGTTCTTTCCGGACGCCGTCTCGTCGGTCGTTCTGCTGGCCAGCAATCCTTGTTTTGTCGAAAACGCGGATTGGCCGGGTATGCCGGAAAATCAGCTCGATCTATTCGCCGAGAATCTTTGTGTCGATTGCGAGTCGACGCTGTTACGCTTCTTATCACTGCAAATCAACGGGTTACCTGAGTTTAAGAAATTGTCTAAAAAACTTTCCGCAGCGCTTCGCGAATCCCGCATGCCGACGGCAAAAACGCTGCAGGACGGCTTGGCCGTTTTAAAGCAGGCCGACTTAAGGCCGGCGCTTGCCGAGCTTCGCTTACCGGTCGCGGCGATGTTGGGCGAAAAAGATACTTTGGTTCCGGTTAGGATCGGTGAAGCAATGCAGGCAATTAACCCGGACCTGCATTTGAGCGTGATTAAAAATGCCGGGCATGTGCCGTTTTTATCGCATCGCCCGGAATTGATCGAGAGTCTTAACGAGTTTTTGGCACAACCATGAGCGGGGTATTTGAACTGGATAAAACCAAGCTCAGAGAATCGTTCGGATCGGCGAGTTTGTCTTATGATCGTGTTGCCGGTTTGCAAAGAACGGTTGGCTTAAATCTATTACAAAGAGTGGAACCGGCACGATTGACAGGCACAGTTGTCGATTTGGGCTGCGGTACTGGTTTTTTGACTAAAGCGTTGCTCGATGTCGAAAATATCGAGCGAATTGTTGCGCTCGACATTGCTTTGCCGATGCTGCATGCGGCAAGGCAAAAGCTCGGCGATACAGGCCGTTTGCATTATATTTGCGGCGATGCGGAGAGCCCGCCGTTAAATACGAGCGCGGTCGATACGGTGGTTTCCAATCTTGCCTTGCAATGGTGCCGCGATTTAACGGCGGTTTTCTGCGGTCTGCATCGTATTCTCAAGGCCGATGGCGAATTGGTGTTTTCGACTTTCGGCCCGCAAACGCTCCGCGAGTTAAAAAGGGCATGGGCCGAAGTCGACGACTATCATCATGTCAACGAGTTTTACCGCGAAACTGAAATCAGGCGTTGCCTGGCCGACGCCGGGTTTAAGGAAATAGCGGTGCAATCCGAAATCTGTCGACCGGTTTACGGTTCCGTATTGGATTTAATGAAAGAGCTTAAATCGATGGGTGCGCATAATGTGTCTTCCGGACGCAATAAAAGGCTAACGACAAAACAGGAAATGACAAGCATGATCGAAGCTTATCCGCTTAATGATGCCAATATTGAGGCGACATTTGAGGTTTTTATCGTTTCGGCGAGAGTAGAAAACAATGACTAAAGGGCTATTTATAACCGGCACAGATACTGGTGTCGGAAAAACCTGGGCGACGGTCGCGTTGATGCGTCATTTTAAAAATCAAGGGCATACGGTTATCGGCATGAAGCCGGTCGCCTCGGGTTGTCTCGAAATCGACGGCAAACTGAGAAACGAAGATGCGCTGCTATTACAGCAAAACGCCTCGATACCGGTGCAATACGAATGGGTTAATCCTTACGCCTATCGCATGCCGGTTTCGCCGCATTTGGCTGGAGTAGAGCATCCGCCGGTTTTGGATGATATATGTTCGATTTTTCAAACGTTGCAACAAAATGCCGATATCGTTTTGGTCGAAGGCGTCGGCGGTTGGCAGGTTCCGTTGAATGCCGATTCCGATGTCTCCGATTTGGCGCGCGTACTGGGCTTGCCGATCATCATGGTGGTTGCGATAAGACTAGGTTGTATCAATCATGCAAGATTAACTTATGAGTCGATTGTGCGGTCCGGTCAAGCTTGCGTCGGTTGGATAGCCGTTTGCTCCGATAACAACATGCTGTTGCGCGAGGAAAATATCGCCACGATTCAGGCAATGATCGACACACCTTTGCTAGGAGTATTTCCTTTTATGCCCGAACCCGACTTCGATGAGCTGTCGGCGGCATTCGTGAAAACCTTATAAAAAATATTGAAATTAATTTCCAAATAAACCATAATTCTTTTGCGGTTATTTCGGCATGCAAAATAGTTTGCAATGCAAGGGGAGGGCGAAAGCGCCGCATTCTCATAATTCAAAGCCTTGACGAGTGAAAAGGCTCAAACAAGGCAATCAACACAGGAGAGGAAATTATGGCTTTAATCACTTGGACGGCCGATCAATTCGGCACCAATGTCGGTTTTGCCGACGATGAACATAAAGTTTTGTTCGACAAACTCAATAAACTTTACGATTTAGCGACAGGCGGTGCTGAAAGATCCGCAATCGGCGCGCAACTCGATGATTTGATTGCCTATGTCGTAGGGCATTTCGCGCATGAAGAAAAGGAAATGGAAGCGGCCGGTTTTGGCGGTTTGGCGGCACATAAGGCCGAACATGAGGCCTTAGTAGGGACTTGCGCCGATCTACAAAAAAAATTCCATGCCGGCGAAGCCGATGTAACCGATGAAGTGGGGCAAATGGTTAAGAGTTGGTTGGAAAGTCACATTCCGACTTTCGATAGAGGCTATGCCGCCGTTTTGAGTTAATTGATCACGCTCTTTCCCAAGCTCCAGCTTGGGAAAGACACCCCGGAAGCTCCCCCTTCGACA
>NZ_JBNGHF010000022.1:0-75797 GCF_050611805.1 Methylotuvimicrobium sp. | reverse complement strand
TGGATGGCATGAATGCAGATTTTGCATTACGCCATGGATGGCGTGTATTAGGGCACCAACAGTAGGCGCTTTAGGCGATGCAGGAGCAATTGCCGAGGAGCAAAAATCTGCCCTGCCGCCGACACCTGCCAATCGAGCAACCGAACCCTCCGTAAAATAGGGAAGTTATTTACGACTAAATCCTTACTCGTTAATCACTTGTTCAGCTTCATCGATAAAGTGCATCACTTCCTGCCACCACGGCAATTCCGGAGCCAGCGGCAAGCTGTTGTGATCGGCATTTTTAAACGACCACAGCCTTTTATGACATTGAAGTGAGTCATATAAATTCAAGCTATAGCGATTCGGAATGATTTGGTCTTCTTTGGCAATCACCATAGCCGTATTGCCGCTATAGCCTTTCAAGAACTTGAGATTATCGAAGCGGTCGCGAATCAGCCATTTAGCCAGAAACAACCAATAATGGTGTTGCGCAACGTTAGCCATGCTATCGAACGGCGTCATCATTACAATGCCTTTAATCGGGACTTTTCCGGAATGCACGATTCCCCCGACCACACCGCTACCCAGCGACTCGCCCCAAAGAAAAATGGGATCGCCAAAATCGTCCCGTGCTTGTGTTACGATGGCTATGCCGTCGCTTATCAATACCGATTCCGATGGCGCGCCTAATCTTGCGCCATACCCAGGATATTCGGCAACAATAACCCGGTATCCCAGCCTTTCCAATGCATTGAAGTAATAAACCCGATTGATCGCGCTTCCCGCATTACCGTGAAAAACAATAACCGTTCCTTTACTGCCTCTCATGGTCGATTTAGACATCAACCCAAGATAGTTTTCCTTTGCCGGCCAAAGTTCCAGACTTAGACGTTCAGCCTGTTCTTGTTGCTTCGCTAACGACTGCTTTCCGGGAAAATAAATGAGGTTTCGTTGCCATATAAATAAAGCCAATAGAAACAACAAATAAAGTAACAGTATCGAAATCATTTGTTTAATGACCATAATAAAGCCGCATCGTTAAAATATACCCTTTGTCGCTAATAAATTATCATATCCTTCGCGCGGCCACATTTTCGGTTTTCTGAAAGGAAGTAAGGATTTCGCGAAAAAATAACTTCCTGGAGTTATGACCTTTGTCGAGGGTCCGGTAACTCGCCTGGCAAGACGCCATGAACCCAACACCTAAATTCTATAGGTCATTGGCAATGATTCACTACCATGGCTTATTTAGGTACTGGGTGAATACATCCGTGGCTTGAAGGCGGGGCCTGATTGCCAAGGATGGCATGAATGCAGATTTTGCAGGAGCAAAAATCTGCCCTGCCGCCGACACCTGCCAATCGAGTTACCGAACCCTCCAAAAATAGGGACGTTATTTATGCCCAAATCCTAAGCATTCAATCCCCCTCTATGAAAAAGAGGGGGATTGAATGCTTACATTTACTGTAATCCGTGGGAAAATGAGTCTTTTTGATCTTTCTTTAGTTAACCAAATAGCAAAAGCAGAAAGTCAAAAACAAAAAAAATCGGTTATTTTTAGTTGGCCTGCCCTATTTTTTTTAACCTCAATAAACTCTCGATGAACTTATTACTCAATTATCTTTGGCTTTGTTTGTTCCGAAATAATCCTATAAATTTAATTCCCGGACCATCGTTCGTAGCGAAGAATTTGGGGTTCTATCTTGTTTCAGGCATGATCGTCGAAGGGCTTATTTCCGATCCTGTCAGCGGTACTTTGGAAGTATTGATGAGGACCATAATGGCTTTTTCATTTATTACTGTTTTTTTGCTGACGATGAAGAAATGGCAATATTTTAAACAAGTATTCACTGCCATCTTTGTCTGCGAAAACTTTATCATCACCTTGGCGATTGCCGCTGAAGTGCTGGATGTTGTTATGGTAATGAAACATGTTGAATATCAAGAAGAAATATCAATCGGGATCGGCGTGTTTTTAGTCATTTGGTATATTGCAGTTATCAGTTATATTTTCCGGCAAGTCTTTTTGTACAACGCAACGCCAAGCGTTATTTCGGCAATTGCCTACTTTCTTGCCAGTTACGGTATACCGTTGCTAGTTATGGAACTCTAATTTCATCTCAAGATTCGAACATATTCATACTTTGATCGATTATTGCTGAGTTCGAAAAAAGTCTAAAAATAGCTTGGTGATTGGCAAGAATGTCGGCAAAAAGAGTCATCGAGTTGTTATTATTTCCCCTTAACCATCATAGGAGACTCGCCCATGAACATTGAACTGATACGTGAAATCCTTTTATGGTGTTCCATAATCAATTTCAGCGTGCTGCTTTTATGGGGACTGCTATTTATCTCAGCTCACGAATGGATGTATCGATTACACGGGCACTGGTTTCGTTTGCCGGTCGAACAATTCGACGCCATACATTACGCAGGCATGGCGCTTTACAAAATCGGCATCATTCTGTTTAATCTCGTGCCTTATATTGCCTTGCATATCGTCGCATAAGAGCACGAAGACACAGGCAAAGGATTGTCCTTGAATACTTCGTTGAAAACATCATTCCTCTACCGAATCAGCCGCTTGGCCGCATTATTCGCCTCGCATGCCGATCATGACTCATTGTCTTTAGCCGAAGACGGCATAATCTTACATAAAGGCAAAACGACGGTCCGAATTGCTCATCTGACAATCGGCAGCAGAATCGTCTTGGAGCCAGGCTACTTCTGGGATGTACTGGCATTTCATCTGGAGAACAGCGAGACCGTGCGCATGGGCGGCATCGCTAAAAAACGATCGAAACGCTTGCAAACCGACTTGCAGCAAGCCAACCGCCAATATCTCCACGATTTTTATCAACGCCTGGTTCCGGAAATAGAAAGCGCTTATCAACAAGCGCGCTCATGGTTTTCCGGAGATCGCTATATTCGCCGAATTGCCGTACGGCAATGGCTGAAGACGCATCGAGACTTGGTCAAAGGCATTCAGCGCAAAAATATACAACGCTTTTTACCGGCCGATACGGCACAAGCCCTGCAATTCATCCGCCCTTTGTTAAACCACGGATACGACGCGGTCGAGCGCTTGAATGAAACCTATGTCGAACGTCAAATCGAGGCATTTAAATCCTTTTTCGACGACGTGGAGAGTAATCCGTTAACGGTCAATCAGCGCCGCGCCTGCGTGATCGACGAACAGCACAATCTAGTCTTGGCCGGCGCAGGCACCGGCAAAACCAGTACGATGATCGGCCGTGCCGGATATTTAATCAACGCAGGACTAGCAAAGCCGGAACAAATCCTGATGTTGGCATTCGCCCGCAAAGCGGCCGAGGAAATGGAGCAGCGAATACAAGCAAAACTTCGCATCGATACACTGACCGTAAAAACCTTTCACAGCCTCGGCAAACATATCATCGCCCAGGTTGAAGGCGTTGCACCGACCATCGACAAAATGGCCGAGGACGAGCATCTTCGCACCCGATTTGTCGACGAACAAATCCAAAGGTTGCTGCAAGACGATCAATACAAGTCTCGACTAATGACTTATTTCTTACACTTCAGCCATCCCTATCGAAGCGCCTTCAAATTCAAAAGTCTCGGCGAATATAACCGTTATATTCTCGAAAACGACATCCGCACGCTGCAGGGCGAATTGGTCAAGAGCTACGAAGAATGCGAAATCGCTAATTTTCTGTATCGGCAGCGTATCGCCTACCGCTATGAGGCTAATTATCAGATCAACACCTCGGGACCGGATTATCGCGTTTATCAGCCCGATTTTTACTTGCCCGATTACGGTATTTATATCGAACATTTCGCCGTCGACGAACATCAGCAAACGCCGCCGTTTATCGACCGGCAAAGCTATTTGGAGGCAATGGCGTGGAAACAGGCCTTGCATCGAAAACATCGGACCACCCTGATCGAAACCTACAGCTATCAGAAGCAACAAGGTATGTTAACGCAATCGCTGGAACTGCAACTGAAACAAGCGGGTGTGGTTTTCGATCCGCTGCCCAACAATGAACTGCTTCAGCAATTGCATCAATTCGGCCATATTTCGCAACTGGGTCAATTGCTGGCTCAGATGCTGGCGTTGTTTAAAGCCGCCTATTTGAATATCAAAAGCCTGGTCGCGCTGACTCAGCAACATGAAGATCATGAACGCATGCACGCGGCGGCTTTTTTGTTTGAGCCTATTTACGAAGCCTATCAACAGTATTTGCGCGACACCGATACGATTGATTTCGAAGACATGATCGGGCGGGCGATCGACTATGTCGAAGCCGGACGCTTCCGTTCGCCGTACACGCATATTCTGGTCGATGAATTCCAAGACATATCGGCCAGCCGCTCCCGACTGATCAAGGCTTTGCTAACTCATAACCCGAACCACAGCCTGTTTTGCGTCGGCGACGACTGGCAATCGATTTACCGTTTTACCGGCAGCGATGTCACGATCACCCAGGAATTCGAGGAACATTTCGGCGATACGGCCTTGAGCATTCTGGATCAAACCTTTCGTTTCAATAACCAAATCGGTGCGGTAGCGTCCAGTTTTGTCATGCAAAACCCAACGCAAATCGCCAAGCGAATCGAAAGCCATACCGTCATCGCACAAGCGGCCGTCTCGCTCATCCGGACTCGGCTCGATCCGGTCGGCCTGAATGCGGCATTATCGGCAATTAATGCCAAGACCGCCGTGCAAGCCAGTGTATTGATCTTGGCCCGGTTCAATTTTAGAAAGCCGGATTTGTCGAGCTTAAAACGGCAGTATCCCAGTTTGCAGATTCAATTCATGACGGTGCATGCATCGAAAGGCAAGGAAGCCGATTATGTGATCGTGCTTGGACTGGAAAAAGGCAAAAACGGCTTTCCGTCGGAAAAAAAGACCCATCCGTTAGTGGAGCTATTACTGCCGAAAGCCGAAACGTTCGACCATGCCGAGGAAAGGCGTTTGTTTTATGTCGCGATGACCCGCGCCCGGCATCATGTCTATCTGGTCAGCGATGCCGACAAGGCGTCCGATTTTATCCGCGAACTGGTCGATCAACATTATGATATTCGCGTTGACGAATTTAGCGGCGAGGCTTTTCATGAGAAAGTGGCCGATATTCCCTGCCGCGAATGTGAAACCGGCTACCTAGTGCCGAAAGATAGCCGGCATGGCCGTTTTTTCGGATGCAATCAGTATCCGCTATGCACGCACATCGAATCGGCCTGTCCTGAATGCGGCGGCGGTTTACGCCAACAGGGCCAATTCCGGATCTGCGAAAACCGGCTCTGCGGACATATCGAGCCGGTTTGTCCTAAATGCGGCGGCAAACTCAGCTTGCGAAAAGGCCCATACGGACAATTCTGGGGTTGCTCGCATTTCCGCAAGAACTCTGAATTTTCCTGTAATCATACCGAGCAATTTATCGATCTGAAGAGCGCGAAATTACTCGCTTCTGAGGAAAAAAGGGTGGGGAACCCCGCTTAAAACCCTATCAATAGACCTTAATTTGCATTGTGACAGACACCCTATCACAGCATTTAAAAATTCTATTGAGAGAAACATGATTATCGGTTACGCCAAAACGTCGACTACTGAACAAATTGCCGGGATTGAAGCACAACTTCGAGAACTCGAAGCGGCTCAGTGTAAAAAAATCGACCATGAACAGGTTTCCTCGGTTTCCGTCCGAGCTCAGTTAGAAGCGGCTTTGGAGTTTACCCGGGAAGGCGATGTCTTGGTCGTGACAAAGCTTGACCGGTTAGCTCGATCGGTTGCGGATCTCATGGCCATTATTCAGACGCTGGAAAAAAAGCAGGCCGGCCTGCGCATTCTTAACCTGGGCATGGATACGCAGACGCCCACCGGCAAGCTGATGCTCACCGTCTTGGGCGGTGTCGCTCAATTCGAGCGGGAAATCATGTTGGAGAGGCAGCGGGAAGGCGTCGCCAAGGCAAAAGCCGCCGGCAAGTATAAAGGCCGAAAGCCCTTGGCCGCTGAACTCCGCCAGGAAGTCATTGAACTCGCGGCCAATGGCGTAACAAAAACGCAGATTGCCCGGCAGCTTAACATCGGTGAGGCCAGCGTTTACCGGATTTTAGCGACCAACAAAAAAGCCTAAATATAATGGTACTTTTCTGAGCTCCTAAAAATGGTCGTTTTTGAGTGACCGTAAAGATTCATCCGAAAATAGGTATTAGCAGATAAATTCATGCGACGAAACTTCTATACCGGGTTGCTTACGTTACGGGACGAGGGTTCGCAAACGGCCACAAGCGGACCGCTAGATTGCCACTGCGAATGACAGCAGTTGAATGAATTCCAGACTGTCAGGTTAGCATAGATATTTTAGTACCCTTTTTTCTGTGTGCCGGATCGGCAAGAAGGTTGAGGTTGCCTCGGGTTGATCAACGCGACGTTGAGCGACTGCTTGGCTACAATGCCATGTGTTAATGGGATTCTGATTTGGGCTTTCATCCTGAATGTAGAGTATGCGAAGAGTCCCTGAACAACCCAGTGACACTTATCTCATATGCCGCTGTCTGTCTGCTGTTACCCACTGAAATCTCTCGTATTCCGGACCAGAGCATGCAGTATGCTGCTAGACAGTGTGGACATTCCTCTACTCCATGACATTACTGATCAATACTCGCTATGGGTTGCAAGCTTGGCACGTAGCTCATAATTTTCTGATTCAAGTGCCTCCATGTGTTCACGAAGCGGCCGAATAGCCTCGGCAATCTCTTGTTCAGTGAAGCGGGGAGTAATGTGCTGCGGGCAATTCCAGTCGTAATTTTCAAGCCGCATGCAGAAGATGCGTTCAAGCTTTGCTTTATAGTTCGGTATGGTAACCAGCTGTGTTAGTACCGGGTCGGTATCGAGCGGAATGACTTCAACATGCACGTACATCTTCAAGCGGGCACGGCGCGCATAATCCATGAAAAACAGACAAGCGCGATTCTCGGCCATTGCGTTGCCGACGCTGATGTATTGCCGATTACCGCGGTAATCCGCGAAAGCAAGCGTGCGATCATCGACTATCTTAAGGAATCCCTGTGGACCTCCCCGGTGCTAAACGTAAGGCCAGCCGGTTTCGGATACCGTGGCAAGATAAAAGCTATCCCGACCGGCTATGAATGCGACCTCGTTTTCTGTAAAACGGTCAAAGGCACGGTGCCCTTTAAAGTCTGACCACAAGGAATCAGCACCCGATTCCTTTTGCGCGGCTCTGACACTGGGTGTGATTGCAATGTCGAGAAAACCATAGGACATGATGAACCTCCGGTATAATCGTTGAAATGGCTCGGGACAAATATCCCGAGCTAGTTGTCATCAAGCAGCCTCAGAAGCCCGGACTTCCGGAAAATCGATGTCGGTCTTGGCGACTTCGTTGAGGTAGTTGGTAAAGCTGTTCTCAGCAACGAGGCCGATAATCTCCACGATCTGTGCGTTGGTAAAACCGGCAATGCGCACTTCAGCAATGTCGGCGTCGCTTACGTGACCCCGTTTAAGTGCGACTTTGGCCGCGAAGCTCACCGCAGCATTTGCCTTTGCATCGGTCGACGCGCCTTTTCGGTTCAGCGCGATTTCCTCCGCGCTAATTTTTGCTAAATTCAAGCCCAGATAGGTGTGGGCAGACAAGCAATAGTCGCAACCGTTTACCTGCGCAACGGCCACCGCTATACGTTCGCGTGTCTTGAGGTCGAGACTTCTGGAAAGCGCACTTTGGAAGTTGGAGTACGCGGTCAGCGTCGCAGGACTGATGGCGATCAGGCGGAACAGGTTAGGAACTGTGCCCAGCTGTTTCTGAACGGCGTCGAGTATTGCTTTAGACGCTTCAGGGACATTGTCGAGGGTTGGAATAGAAATGCGTGACATGGTCTTTCTCCTTTGTTGGATAACTGCCGATTTCAGGCGGGGTAGATGATTGCCGCTAGCCAGCGGCTAACGATTGGAGCCATTGTTTTTCGGCTCAGTATATGAGTCACAGACTCAATTCGGTAAGGCCTTGATGCCCGTCAGGGCGTCGGCCCAAGGGCCAATGAAACAAGCGATGAGATTCACTGATTGGCAGGTCATTGATGCTGGCGATGCGTAGACGCATCAGGCCGCTATCATCAAACTCCCAGTTCTCGTTGCCGTAAGATCGAAACCAGTTGCCTGCGTCGTCGTGCCACTCGTAGGCAAAGCGGACGGCGATACGGTTGTCTGTGAACGCCCACAGCTCTTTAATCAGTCGATAGTCCAGTTCTCTTGCCCATTTGCGGCGCAGAAACCCGACTATTTCTTTGCGACCGGTAACGCGTTCTGCGCGATTGCGCCAATTGCTGTCGGGCGTATAGGCCAAAGCAACCTTTTCCGGGTCTCGGCTATTCCAGGCATCTTCGGCCAGGCGAACCTTCTGCGCTGCCGTTTCGGCGCGATAAGGGGGTAATGGTGGTCTTGTTTCGTTCATGGTTTTCACCTCTTGGTTAAACTTCGCTCAAAGGCTGAAGCCTTTGGAATAGCCTCATCCTGAGGATTAGGGGCTTGCTCTCAATCAATTACAGTTACTGACTTCTGATCGCTTGGATAAGTCGAGCTTGGAAAGATCGTCAAATCCGCCGATGTGTTTGCCGTCGATAAATATCTGTGGCACCGTGCGGCGGCCCGAACGTTCGATCATCTCGATCGCACGAGCCTGATTCGAGGTGATGTTAATCTCTTCGAAGTCGAGTCCTTTGGAACTAAATAGCGCCTTCGCTTGCCTGCACCAGGGGCATATATCCGTTGAGTAAATTTCGATTTTGTTCATTTGCGTGTCCTCTATCAGGTTTATTACAGGGTTTTTAAAACATTGTTGGATGCTTATTCGCTTACTTGGCCCGCATGGCTAAGACGGCTTGTTCGGTGGTCCACACCGTGTTGGCCATGTAGCGGAAGTTCACTAGAGCGGCTGCGTAACCATCACCTTCCTCGACCTGGGCCGCCGCCGTCGCGTCCGACACGACGGCCACCTCGAACCCCTGCTCGAGCAGTTCCCGCATGTGCGACTCGGTGCACAAGTTGGCGGACATGCCGGCCAGCACCACCTTGTCGATGCCTTGCTTACGCAGCTGTAACACCAGATCGTTCGTCTCCGGGCCGTAGACCTTGTGCGGACTGGTCACCGTGGTACGGCCGTCATTGATGTAGGGCTTGTAGCGTTCCAACCAATCGGCACCGGAGCCGCTAAAGCCCTCGATCGTCAACGGGTCCTTGCGATTGAACATACCGATTTTATGCATTAGGGCTTCGAGCGCGCCTTCGAACTTCCAACCGTGATCGTGCGGGTAATAGTAGTGCGGCGAAACGAACACCGGGATGCCTTCGGCCTTCGCCGTCTTGAATAACGACTCGATGTTCTCTACGGTATGGTTGGCTTTGACGTTCTTGCCCACCACGCCCCAGGTAACACCCTTGGGACTGAGGAAGTCGTTCTGCGGATCGGTCACAACTAGTGCCGTACGATCCTTTATAATCTGCATCCCGGGATCGGGCAGATCGGCAAGCGCGACCGGGATGGCGGCTAGGGACGCAATCGTTCCCAGAGCTTTAACGATTGTCTTCATGGTTTTCTCCTGTTGTGGCTATTGCCACAGGTTGGGTTACATGGAAAGGGGATGCATGTAGGCAGATCGGCGAATTGAAGACCATCCATCAACATTCCGCCCAACATCAGTGCAAAGATCAGTATTCGATTGATATTGATAAGGTGGTTGCATTGTCTGGCATTCATCTCGGGTTCTCCCGTTGTGCAATTGTTGTATAACAAAGTGCATGCCATGATAAAATTTGTTCAAAAACAATAAGATAAGTGGATTCATCGACCTCAAAAACTTGCGTAACTCAAAAAGTTGTGGCCTAATCCTGAAAAAACTGAGGAGATCTTCATGATTGAATGGCTGATGCAACACGCACCTGCGCTATTGGCTGTGCTGGATGAAAACTTGGTTTGCCGTCACCTCAGCCGGGGTTGGCGTGCTAGGTTTGGTCTGTTAAGCACTGATGACAGTAATAACTTTTCAATTTCAGATCTGTTTAGTGAAGCTTCCTCGTTGGAAGAAAAACTACGGAGATCGCTCCTTGAAAGCAGCTCGCTACAGGACGTCCCCGTGTCTCTGCTGAGCGAAAGCGGCATTACTCAGGGCTTTCTATCGGCTTGGCCAATGCAGTTTGAGTCAGGATCGACGGGGCTTGGCCTGGCAGCCACTTGCAATACGGATCTGAATCGGGCGCTTGATGAACTTCGTCGCTTGCGTACCATGCACGAGTTGATACTCAAAGCCGCAGGCGAAGGGATTTATGGGCTCGATAGCAAGGGCAAAGCGACATTCGGTAATGCCGCAACCAAGGAAATTCTGGGCTGGAATCCGGAGGAAGTCATCGGAAAGCGGGTGCATGATATTCATCACCATTCGTATCCGGATGGTTCGCCTTATGTACACACTGAATGTCCAATCTACGCAGCATTACAGGACGGCGAAGTGCATAGAGTGGATGACGAAGTGTTCTGGCATATCGACGGTTCCGCCGTGCCTGTCGAGTACACCAGTACGCCGATCCGCCGGGATGGCTCCATAGAAGGTGCGGTGGTGGTTTTTCGGGATATTTCGAAACGCAAGGAGATCGAGCGGCAGCGCGAAGCGGCGTTTCAGGAGATCAAACAGCTAAAAGAACAACTGGAGCAGGAACGCGATTATTTGCGCGACGAGATAAAAACCGTGTCGGATTTTGGCGATATCATTGGCAATAGCCCGACACTGCAACGTACCATGGCCCAGATCGACGCCGTCGCCGCAACGCCGGCCAATGTGCTGATTCTGGGAGAATCAGGTGTCGGTAAAGAAATGATTGCACGCGCCATCCATGATAGGAGTGAGCGAGCCGGCAAACCACTGGTTAAAGTCAACTGTGCCTCCATTCCGAAGGACTTGTTCGAGAGCGAATTTTTCGGTCATGTGAAAGGTTCCTTTACCGGGGCGCATCGTGACCGTGCCGGTCGCTTGCAGTTGGCCGACGGCGGTACGGTGTTTCTTGACGAGGTCGGCGAAATTCCATTGAGCCTGCAAAGCAAGCTGTTGCGTGCCCTGCAAGAAAAGGAGTTCGAGAGAGTCGGTGATGAGCGGACGATCAAGGTGGATGTACGGGTTGTTGCGGCTACCAATCGAGATTTGGAAGCCGAAGTAAAGGCCGGGCGATTTCGAGAAGATTTGTATTATCGCTTAGGTGTATTTCCGATCCTGGTTCCGCCATTGCGGCATCGCCGTGAAGATATAGGACTTCTGGCCGAGCATTTCCTGGAACGTACCTGTACGGAGCTTGGCCGCGACCCGATGTCTTTATCAAATCAGCAGGTGCAGCGACTCATGGCGCATAGCTGGCCGGGTAATATCCGGGAACTCAGAAACATCATCGAACGCGCAGTGATCCTGAGCACCGGCAATCGGGCGCGTTTCGACCTGGCGATGCCGGATGCAGCCGACATAACGTCAGACATAACGACAAACCCGGAACCGTCGGATGAAGCCGATTTTGTCACAGAGGCCGAGATGCGGGAACGAGAAAAGGCTAATCTGATCGCTGCACTGCGACACGCCGATTGGCGGGTGTGGGGGCCAGATGGTGCCGCTGAATTACTGGGGATTAAGCCGTCAACGCTAAAGTATCGCATGACGGTTCTGGGTATCAGCAAGCCTGGTTAAGGCCTTGGCGTTACAGCCGAATATCTTGTAGAAAATCGATTAACGCCCGATGTTTCGGATTATCCAGCAAAGGTTAGCGGACCGCCGCCGTGAGGAATGAACAGAACGGGGCTCAACATTGAATCAGCGCTCATACCAATTGCCCATTTCTATAGTCGCTCAGTGCTTGATCGATTTCGTCTCGTGTATTCATGACGAATGGCCCATATTGCACCACCGGTTCTCGTAATGGCCGGCCTGCAAGCACTAGAAAAGCGGCTGGTTGTTCGGTTGTCCGAATCTCGATGCGATCGCCGCCAGACAATACGCCTGCCATCTGCGATGCCAACGAGCGAGACTGATCGGCAATACCGATTTCAATCTGTCCTTCATAGGGATAAACAAAGGCATTGTGCTCCTTAGTGATGGCTTGGACAAACCGGCTGTGTGCCGGTAGTCTCATATCCAAAAACACCGCTTGGGTCGTCAAGCCCTGGATTGGGCCGCTAACGGTAGCGCCATCGAGTTCTACGTAACCCGCAATGACTTTGACTTCACCGTCGTCCGGCAATACAAGAACCGGAATTTCATCGGGCTGAATATCCTGATAACGCGCCGGCTTCATTTTTTCCTTGGCCGGCAAGTTGATCCAAAGCTGGAATCCGCGCATGCGTCCGCTTTCTTGTTGCGGCATTTCCGAGTGAATAATACCGCGTCCCGCCGTCATCCATTGAGCGCCGCCGCTTTTCAAATCGCCTTTATTGCCCAGATGGTCTTCATGCAGCATATGGCCGTCCAGCATGTAGATCACTGTTTCGAATCCCCGATGCGGATGACTGGGGAATCCGGCGATATAGTCGTCGGCATTGTTGGAAGAAAATTCATCGAGCATTAGAAACGGATCGACCCGTAAGCTCTGGTTTTGTCCCAAACTACGGCGCAGCTTGACGCCGCCGCCATCCGAGGTAGCGATCGACGGAATGATTTGTTGAAGAATACGTGTCTTCATATGAACTCCTTTAGGAAAATCGCGACACTGTATGCGCATTATCGATTACGAAGGTTTGCGGCGTTTACGCGGCCAGTGCAGCCAATTTCACTTTGGCTTCCACCAAGGCTTTTTCTTTGACATCGGCGCTCATGTTCAGACCTTCGGCGTAAATGAAATCAACATCGGTAATCCCCAGAAAACTAAGAAAATCCCTGACATAAGCAGTTTGCGTATCCAGCGCGGTTCCGGCGTACTGACCGCCACGCGTTGCAAAGATATAGGCTTTTTTGCCCGCCAATAAACCTTCCGGACCATGTTACGTATAACGAAACGTCACGCCGGCGCGGGCAATGTGATCGAAGTAAGCTTTGAGCGTCGATGGAATGCCGAAGTTATACATGGGTACACCGATGACGAGAATGTCCGACTGTTTGAGTTCATTGATTAAGTCATCCGATAGCTTGACTAATTGTTGCTGCATCGCTGTTCGGCTTTCCTCTAGCGCTAAAAAGGCGGTAACGCGTTCCGCATCCAGATGCGGTAATGGCGATAAGGCCAGATCGCGCACTTTGATTTGGCTATCAGGCTGATTGCGCTGCCAAGCGGAGACAAAGGCATTGCTCAGTTGGCTCGATTGTCCGTCCGTTGAAAACAAGCTGGATTGGATTTGCAGTAAGGTGGTCATGGCATTTTTCCTCTTTGATTAATTTAAAAAAATCAGTTGAAGTGCGTGGAATACATTCGTGTTGAGCTTGTCGAAGCATGTACGGATTTCACGGGCCACCCATTGGGTGAGCATTCTAAATCCCAATCACCCTTCGACTGGGCTCAGGGTGAACGGAATTTAGAATGCTCAACTGATTTTTTTAGGATTAACGGTGGCCTTATTTAACTCGTTAATAGATCGATAAAAAAGTATAATTATTGGTTAATAATGATTCATTTATTCGATAGGTTTCTGTGAGTCCTTACATTTCTCTGGAACAATGGCGCGCCCTGATCGAAGTGGTCGATGCGGGCGGTTACGCCCAAGCGGCTGAAAAGCTCAATAAAAGCCAGTCAGCGGTCACTTATGCCGTGCAAAAAATTGAAACTCTGCTGAACGTCAAAGCTTTCGAGATTCAAGGGCGGAAATCCGTGCTGACGCCAACCGGACAGATGCTCTATCGGCGAGCCTTGGCGTTGGTGAACGAAGCCAATGAACTAGAGCAAGCGGCGCATAAGTTGTCCGCTGGTTGGGAAGCCACCATCACGCTGGCCGTTGAAATTCTGTTTCCATCGGCTACGTTATTGGCTTGTTTGGACCGGTTTGGCAGGGAGAGTCCCGGTACACGAGTCGAACTGATCGAATCGGTATTGGGAGGCACCGCGGATGCACTATTGAGCGGACAGGTTGATCTGGCAATTTCGCCGCAGGTGCCACCGGGCTTTTTGGGTGATGTGCTGACACAGGTTAAGTTAGTAGCCGTGGCCCACGTTGATCATCCCTTACACCAGCAATCGCATGCCTTAACTTATCGCGACCTACGGAAATTCCGGCATATTGTGGTGCGCGATTCCGGCAGCAAACGCGATCAACGGGCGGTGACGGTTGAGGTTGATCAGCGTTGGACGGTCAGCCAAATCGCCACGTCGATCGAGGCCGTGGCAAACGGTTATGGTTTCGCTTGGTTACCGGAAACTCATATTCGCCAAGAAATGGCAGCAGGATTACTCAAACCCTTGCCATTACAGGAAGGCTCGATCCGAGAAGTACCTTTGTATTTGATTGTAACCCGCACGGATTTTGCCGGACCGGGCGTACAACGCTTCGCTGCGTTATTAAGAGAAGTAACGGATTGAGATGCGCGGTCTCTTTCTTTGTTTAAGAAATAGCCTGCGTTAAAGGGGATACAAGCATTCAGCGGGACAATCTTGGCCGCACGTCAATACGCACGGCCAACCTTTGTTAAGTACGAAAAACTTATTCACCTAAGCACCCATTCGCATTGGAGCTGACCAGGGATTAGTACCAGTACAGAATAAGATTTTATTGCAACTTGAGCTTCTGCAATGGTGGTTCGAATATGCCGCCAGTTTTCGGCAGGATAATTATAAAATGCCGACAGCGAGTCTTTATCTTTGGCTAAATATTCCATAACTTTGGGATATTTTGGGCTAAATCGTTTAACGCAATGCTCGAATGCTTGACCGGTTTCTTTCCTTGTCTCAGCCTGCCAAACGTTGTGCAAGGCCTCTTTCACTTTGGGTTGCATGGCTTTCGGTAACTTTTCCAGACGTTAGCCTCAGCTTTTCGGCCAATACAGAAGCGAGTTCATTGGCTTTAGACTCGGCCATTTGCAATGATTTTTCATGCCTATGATCTGCAAACTCCTGATATTCTGACCCTATCTCGTAAATTTCTGTCACGCCTAAGTACTTGCTCAAAGTGCGTAAATGCGGCACTAAATGACTGGATGCTTCGTTTATTCCGCCTTTTTCAAAACCAAACTCACCACTTGAAGTAATAATCAATAATGTCTTACCAGACAATATAGGAGCCAGAGGCTTATCGCCGCGCGCCAAATCAAAATCAAAGGTTTTGTTGATGCGTATGATTTGATCAAACCAAGCTTTTAACTGCGCAGGCATTCCGTAGTTATACATTGGTGATGAAATAACGATGAAATTAGCTTTTTCGACCTCAGCAATAAGCTCATCTGACTGCGCCAAAATCTGCTGTTGCTGAGAAGTTCTTTTCGATTCCGGGGTAAATACTGCGCCTATCCAATCTTGAGTAATAAACTGAGGCGGATTTACGCCGACATCACGATAAATATACTCATCTATGTTAACTCCCTCTTTCAATCGTGAAATAAACTTTTTTGCCAGCTTTTTAGAAATGGAGCCGCCGTGCTCTTGGTTTGCATTCGAAATGGCTCTAACACTAGAATCCACATGTAAAATAACATTCATTTTTGATACCTCTTCTTGTTAAATCTGACTGTTATTTTTCTGCTTCATAGGACTAATCACAAACGAGTAAAAAACACTTAAAGATGAGTAAAATTCATCTATTATTTATTTTTGCTGATTAAGGAGAAGAAATCATGCAAGTTTCTTTGCCCGCGCTCAAGGCGTTCGAATCAGCTGCCAGACTGGGGAGTTTTAAAGCAGCAGCCGCTGAATTATCCATTTCACCCACAGCTGTTTCTCATCACATTAATAAACTTGAGCAGCGATTAAGCGTTACCTTATTCATGCGTACAGCAAGAAAGGTGGCACTCACTGAACTTGGTAAAGAACTGGCAGCCGCTACTAGCCAAGGTTTTCAAACTATTGAAACGGCGATCGAAAAAATTGCTGTAAAAGATAAACAAATTAATGTCGCAACCACGTCGTCATTTGCCGCTTTGGTACTCATTCCCGCTCTTCAAGAATTTTATACTCAATATCCTGAGAGCAACGTGAATATCACGAGCGGTGAGAGCATTGAAGCAAACATCTTCACCTTACCCATTCGACTCGGTGAAATTGACAAACAATCAAGCGCTGACGTAATCAAACTCGAACAATTTAATTTATTTTGCTCAGCTCACACTGCCGCACAATTTAATCAGACAGAGCAAATGACTATTTACACCACCGATTGGAAAAATAGCAGCTTACCAAGCGTGCCATTGCAAGCATGGCTGCAACTCAACGGCTTACAAAATAAGCAAATTAAAGTTAGACGTTTTGATCAAGAGTTATTTGGTATTCAACAATCTTTGCTAGAAAACGCCTATGTATTCTGTTCGAGAACGCTTACTCAAGGCTATGTAAAAGCAGGCGTGTTAATCGAGTTGAACACCCAAGCCATCAATTCTCAGCTCTGTTACTACATAGCAAATAAAGAAAAACACCTTTCTCGACATAACTTTATGTTTATAGAATGGTTAGACAAGTTACTTACAGAGAGGTAAATCCCCAGCAATCAAGACAAAGCTCGGTAGATGCGGTGAGGTACGAACCGCATCCTAGTGTGCCCAGCATGGGCTAAAACTTGTTATCTGAAAGGAGATAACCGGAGAGAGTAACGACAACCGTAGCGAAACCGCAAGGGGGAAGCCGTGAGGCCAGCCTGAAAGAAGCGGATAGCAAAAGCACGACCGTAGGAACACGAATAAGCAGTGAGGCCGGGTGTGGGCGATGAGTGTGCTAGGGAACACGAAATCCAACCGTTACCGAAAGACGCATCAGGTAGAGCTTGGCGGCACGGGCAGAAAGTTTTAGCGCCTTACCCGGGGAGATCTCCCGAATGAGAGTTAGGGAGAAGTCAGCAGTGATGGGCGCAATCCCGTCACCCCGAGCCGATCCGCTGTCTGGCGTTGTTACTCATTAAGTTCATCATGGGGAGCGCCTCCGATAGTTTTTGATTATAAATTGGCTGTTAAAACCAAGACGATGATATAGAGAAATTCCCGCTTGCGAAGCCTGTAACACCGCATTTTTTCCGCCCCACTGAATGCAAATCCCTAAGATTTCATGCATTAATCGCGAAGCAAGTCCCTTGCCTTGGAACGCTTTTTTAACGCCAACTTGATGTATTCCAATGGTATGGTCAGTTTTATATAGCAGTGCAGCCGCCACCGCTTGATCATCTATATCGCCCAACATTATCCGTATATCCTTATCGCCGATTAAGGGCTCCAGCACTAATGCTTCGATGTCATAATCAAAGGCATCTTCACAAACGTCAATCCATAGTGCCAGCTCTTCGTATGAGGTTACGATCCGTATTGGAAATTCAAGGTTTACCGAAGGTGCGATGGTCGTTTCATCTGGCAACTCTAGGTACATCGCGGTTTGCTCGAAATGGCAAGCCCATTTTTGCGCGATTAATTCCTTTTCGAGAAATTCAAGTTCTGCCTGAAAAGGCAGGAGATTAGTAGGCCTAGTGCTCACGAAGGACCATATCGGAATAACCGTTGACTGTGATATTCCGGTAAGTAACGCACCGTCATTGATAGCTTGTAACAAATTATCTTTTTGATCATCAATAGATGGGAGGGATTCGTACCAACAACGATGAGGCCAGCTAGGATTAATCAACATGGCTGGCCCCATTGCGTCATTAAGGACATCAAAGCCGTATTTTTTCCACAGCCCGGTGAGATTATTAAGATTTGCTTCGTCAATATCCATGGGGCGACTCCCAATTAATCAGGTATACGCCGACGATAAGAGTGGCCATACCAACCATTTTAAGCGTGTTAATTGGATTTTCGGCTAATCCGAACCATCGGAAATGGCCTGCGATCATGGCAACCAGTATTTGTCCCGACAATGCAAATGATGTCATGGAGCCAACCCCCATCTTCGGGATCAAATAATAAAACGTAGCCACACCGAACGCACTTAATGTCGACCCGGCAAACCACAAATAGACGGGTACCGCTTTGATCTGGGCAATTTGTGGATAGTGTTTGGTTGATGTGGCCACCGCTGCCGCAGTCAATAAAAAGCTAAACAAAAATGCGATGCCCGATGCCAATAACGGGTTATTCAGCAATACGCCAAGTCGGGCATTCATCGTCGCCTGGCAGGCGATGGCCGCACCGGCAAGCAACGCGAGAAAAGGTAGCTGGCCCACCTCAGATCTCCAGTACCAATTCGTCATAATCAAACCGCACCTTCGGTCTGCACGCTTGTTGATCGTCGGGATGGCGACGCCCAATCGGACAAATCACTGAGGAGGTCAAACCTTTTTCAGCTAGTCGCAACACACTGTCGTATCCATTTTGGTCAAAGCCACTCATCGGGCAGCAATCAATCTTCATCAGTGCAGCGCAAGTCAAAAAGTTGCCGAGCGCAATATAGGCTTGTTGATGAGCCCATTGCTGGCGTTGCTCATTTGTCATCCTGGCCAATGCCGACTTCATATGCGCGGAAAAGCCGGAAAGCTCGCTAGCCGATTGCTTGGTCATTTGCGCATATTTGTCGATATAGCGATCAACTGTGTTGTCGCCAAGTTCCGAATGGGCGGCAAATACGATGAGATGCGAACTCTCGGCAATTTTGTCCTGCCCGTATGAATAGGGTAATAACTGCTGACGCACATCTGCCGACTCCACCACAATCAAAGCATAAGGTTGCAAGCCGTATGCAGACGGACTAAGCCGCGTCATGTTAAGAAGCTCTTTCAGCTGCGAGGCGGGGATTTTGTCATTGGTGAATTTCTTTACCGCATAACGCCAATTCAATGCTTCTACTGGATTCATTTTCTTCTGCTCCTATTACGATTGATTAAACAAAAGCTTTCGATTAGAGGTTGAGCAGAAGAATACAAATAAAAATTTATTGATTCATTTACATAGGTTGATGAGTTATAACTTTTTTCGAATTCGGCTGAGTTGGGTCGGCGTTACGCCAAGGTGTGAAGCGATATGGTATTGAGGAAGGCGGTCAACGAGATTGGGATACTCTTCAATAAAACGTAAGTAACGCGTAGTCGCGTCTTCCTGGACGATTTCAATTTCACGCGCGTCTTTGGCGAGCAGCCAGTTTTTTTCCAGATAACGAATTTGAAATAATTTCAAATCGTCATTTTCCAGCAACAACTGTCGATAGCAGGCAAAATCGATCTCGATGATTAAGGACTCTTCCAAGGCCTCGAATGTCAGCAAAGAAGGGCTCGAGGTCAGTAATGCCGTCATCGCTCCCGGAAATGTGCCTTCGGCAAAAAAGATTTTATTGTATTCATTGCCATTTTCATCGCAGACAAAACACCTGATCAAGCCCTTATAAACATAGGCATAAGAACGCGGAATTTCACCGGCCCGGTAAAGCATTGTTTTCTTTTGCAACAATCTGAAAGCCGTCATTCCTTGGAAGGCTTGCCAAGTTTCATCGCTGATAGGCGAATACGAAACCAAAGACTGCTTCAACGCGATAAAAGCTTTATGTTCGTCATACACCAAAATGATTCCTCCATGCCTATCTTGGATTGGAAATGAGGTTGCTGGCTTCCTTATCCTTGGCCCATCGCAACCGCGGACGGAGTTAGCCTGCCGACAATCGCAGGCGCTTTGTGTATGAGATTATCATTAAGCAGTGCTTCAACCATGAATAAAGCGAAATCGATACGGTGTGTTAGGTTACTTTTAAGAATAGGATCTCCGACATGCTCACTCCAGCAAGGCAAGCCTTGACTCGCCCCTTCCGTAAGATCGCTTCCCCGGACGACCGTCCATTTTTTATTGCTGGCGAAAATTCGGCGGCAGGCTTCCACCTGGTCGCTGATATCGGCAAATCGTAGCGCTTTAACTATCCAGCTAAAAATCTTTACTAATACTTTCAGTTTCCATGAATAAACGTCTTTTCCATCCATAGAAATATGCCAGCCGCAAGAAAACACTAATCGCGCATCCCGAGGAGAAAAATCCAGTACTGCTTGCGCCGTGCCCGTTGAATAATGATTCACTCCCCAGGGTACTAAAACGGTCAACACGCCATCACATCCATCCACCGCCCTTTGAATAACTGACCGATCATTTGATAACCCTGGAATGATGGAAATACGCTCTTTAAATTCGTCTAACTTGTGGACACTACTTTCACGGCAAACGCCAACGACCTGATAACCTTTATCCAAAGCCAGCCGAACCATATACCTCCCTAACTTTCCTGATGCACCGACAATACAAACCTTCTTTCTATTCATCCTATTAGCTTCTTGGGAATGCAAAATCATCGTGGTTGTTTTCCTGTTCCGATTTTTCAAATCTGATGTTTGAGTAGCAACATTATTCTTGCCGAAGTTCACAAAGAAACTTTCTTATTTCATTCGGCGACTTCAAATGATGAACTTGTTTTGATTCTATAGATTCAGCGACCAGTTTCCGATAAGCCGGCGTTAGTTTTTTATGGCATAGCCAAAGCACTCGGTAACTATTTAATGTCCCTTTGAAAATCGGGCTGTTTTTAGGCCAGCCTTCGGGGTTTACAAATAAGCCTTTTAGTAATCTCTTTGTCACCCACATACCGTGGGTTAGTAAAGGCAGATCAATATAAATTAGCGTATCCGCAACTGAAAAACGCTCCCAGGCTGATGAAACACTGCCAAAACCATCAATAATCCACTTATCTTGGCTTATTAGCCTGGCATGTAGTTTCAGATACTCGTCATGTGAAATTTCTTTACCGCCTTCCCGATACTTTATTTTGTCTAATGAGTATAGCGGAAGGTTAGAAGCTTCAGCCAATTGCTTCGCCAGCGTGGATTTTCCACCCCCGGCATTACCGAATATTGCTACTTTTTTCATAGTGCCTCCTATGGTCTTATCTAAAACCCAAGAAGCTAGAAATAAAAAACCCGCCTCTTGGGCGGGTTTTCAATATTATCTACGCAACAAAACCCACCATTCTTATGTAATGACGGAAATAATTCGAAAAAATTGATGCGAAAATTCTGTATTCATATGTTTATGTCACGGCCAATTAAGAAATTATTGTATATCTGGACCTTTAAGTGACCGGTCTACAATTCCAATCGGTATATTCCTTTATGACACCAACGATTATAACGAACGTAGACTCAATGCCAATTGCGAAACAGTTTATATTGCGTTGACTGTCATGGCAAACATGGGAATGTGATTACCTGTGTCCTACTCAATCCGGCTTAACTCTGCACTCTAGCGTTATATCCTTTCATTGTCTCCATCTAACAGTCCATATCCCCTTCTTCTCAATAGCCAACTTAGTCTTTATTCTGCATTTGTTATGGTGCCCAAAGGCGATACCGATAAAACATGGAGTTAGAGATCTCCACCTGCCCATCGGCTTGAAACCCTAAACGAAGCATTCCATTGGCATGGACTCTACTGGGAGGGAGAAGCGCGGTAACAGACTTAAACCCCATTTCCTGAAAGGCTATCCCGATAATTTTCCGGTAGATGACTCTTCCATGCCCCCAATATTCAGGTGACAAAACCAGTGCCAGATCAGCATCGCCCATTTCACGCTGAAACCCACCCCAACCTGCGAAAACACCATTGATCACAATTCCCCAAGGGCCATAGCCGTTGACTTCCCACTGAGTTTCTTTACTCTCCACCCATCTCATACATTCGAATTCGTCGAAATTTCCACCTGCGAGAGGCAAATGGCGCAAAACACTGGGATCGTTGTGTAGCGCAATAATGTCCGCTAACTCGATTTGACTCAGACGAATCAATTTTAAGCCCATTGCCGTTCTACAGTTCGATTTGGAAGGACGAATCCCGATCCCAATACGGCGAAGCCCAAACCTAAATGCAACCAATGGTCAGCTTCGTTGACATGAATAATGCCTAACATCAGATTACCGCCGGTTATCCCCCCAAAAATGGCCACTGCAATGCCTCCAACACCCAGCATCTTTAACACCATAGTGGCCTTTGCGGGAAACTTTAGCGCACCGGCAATAAATGCGCCGCCTAAACCGATGTGAATCATGTTGTGAACGGCGTTAGTTTGGAATACGCCGATGACAGAAATGATTGGATTATGAATAAAACCCAGGATACCAACCAAAAAAAATGCCAAGCCATAAATTAAACAGATATTTCGTGCGTTCATAGAGATTTCTCCACACTAAAAATTTGATGAAAATGGCATCCCTGCCCAAAAATTCGGCTTCCATTCTCGACATAAAGATCATTAACGGCCCGTTCCTGCCTGGCCTTTTCCGGCTGCGGCACGCAATACCGGATAAAACTGGGTAAAGACCTGGTCTTTGGCGGCATGAGTTTGGTGGCAAGTTTGACAGTTTTCGCCTGGCTGCGCCTTCGCGGAACTATGTAATAATTCACTGTTTTCGATCGTGAAACGAAAGAAACCCCAGTTTCCCGGTGCTTTCGGGAATCGTTGCCCGCTTTTCACCATCGCCTCCAAACCGATATATTCGCCTTGAAAGTAGCCGTTTCCGCTGGGTGCCTGTTTGCTGCCGACGCTTACCAGTTCTTTAACGATAATCGTATCGTCCGGAAATTCGCCTAGCTTCTTCCAATGCCCCCAACTGGCCGGGTCGATATAGACGTTATGAAACTCCGGGAACGCCGCTTTGCCATTGTTCATATCGTTTGGGGTAAGCGGCGTGCCGACAAAGATCCACTCCCGATAGCCGGTCGGTCTGGTCAATTGTCCGGATTGATCGAATTGCACATAGCTTTTGGATGCCTGCATACCATCGTCCGCAAACGACGGTGCCGATATCGCGATGCCTGAGAAACAAACGTACGCGATTAATTTTTGTTTGTTGATTTGGTTATGTAACGCCATGACACACTCCTGGGATTTTATTTATCGGAAATACGGTTGTTTGTCAGCGCACCACCAGGCCGGTAAACCCGGACGGCAGCTGATCGACGCTTTGCAGCTTTTGTAATTTTCCTTTAGGTAACACCCGGTAAACGCCAATGGTATTGCTGCCGCCGTTCAGGGTGTAAACGGTCCGTCCATCGTCTGAAATGGTCATATCCCTGGGACCGTCTTCCTGTGCGGCAATATTTTCCAGCAGAGTCAGATTCCCGGCTCGGTCTATCTCAAATGACGATATGCTGTCGGCCGGTGTATTTGAGGTAAACGCGATGCGCCCGTTAGGCGTCGTAGTCAGCCAACAGGCTGCGGTTTGGCCGACTGCAACCGCACCGTCTAACAGGCGGACAGTCCCGTCTTCCATGATTTCATAGGACGATACCGTCGAGGCGTTCGCATTGCCTCCGGCTGCTTCGGCAACGAAAAACCGGTCGCGTTTACCGAAAGAAAAGCCGAAAGGCGTGGTGCCAGCCGAATCTAAGGTATGTCGGGTAGCGGGCAAACCGTTATCGTCCAAGGCGAAGGTCGTGATCTTATCGGTGGCCTTTTCGGTAATCACCAGCGCTTTGCCTTCTGTGCTAAAACTGATTTGTGCCGGAGCCGAGCCGGTGGCGCTTAAGGCTCGATAGGATTCCGGCAAAGGTCGCAACCGGCCACTACGAGGATCGAAACGGAAACCGAAAATGGAATCATCTCCGGTATTCACTACATAGACCAAGTTGTGATCGACAGTCACACTCACCGGTTCATCGCCCAAAACCTGGGCTCTGTCCAGTAGCTCCAGTCCGGATTTTGAAACCCTGAAAACGGAAACGTCGTCGCTTCCGGCATTGATCGCAAATAAATAGCGCTCGTTTCTACTCAGAGCCAAAGCGCCCTGATTTCCCAATCCTCCCCCGGTGCCAGTTCCGCCGGTATCGAATTGCCCGGCCGCATGCAAATATCCGTTCTTTTCGCGATCAAAAGCCAACACCGCATTATGGTTAGCGTCGTTGGATAAGGTATACACGGTTTCTTTCGCTTTGTTTTTTGCATGACAAACGCCCGATGCCAGTGCGGAAACTAAGACTCCCAAAACCATCAGTCTTACTCGATTTTTCATGACCAAACTCCATCAGTTGATAAACAACATTAGTATGCAAGGGGGCTAACCGCTTACACTGTACACAGTAAACCGATTTGTTTACTCGCAGTTGAATGTATACCGATCTGTTTACTCTGTCAACTGTTTTGTATACAAATCTGTTTACTTATGCCGGCGTGTTGTTATGCTATTCGGGAATTGATAACGAAAGGCCTTGGAATTTATGACTACAGACAAGCGGGATATTATCGTTGAAGCGGCATACAAGCTGTTTAAATCGAACGGTTTTTTTGCGACCGGCGTGGATTCGATCATGCGTGAAGCCGGGGTATCCAAGCGAACCATGTACAAATACTTTCCGACCAAGAACGAACTGATCGTAGCGGTACTGGCCCACTATCGTGCCAGCTGCCAGCAACAAATGAACGAATTGCTGAACGATATGTCGCAAGGCCCTAGGGAAAAAATCCTAACGATTTTCGACGATGCGGCCACCTGGTTTGGTGATGTCAACTTTCACGGTTGTTTAGCCGTCAATGCGATGAGCGAGTTTGCAGGTAAAGACAAAGCGATAGAAGAGGCTTGTTTACAATTTAAACAATGGGAACGCAGCGTTATAGAAAAGTTGTGTATCTCGCTCGGTGCCCGCGAGCCAGCCATTTTGGCTTATAAATTGTTCGTGCTGCTGGAAGGTATGTCGGCCATTGCATCGATCGATAAATCCGAAGCATCCGTAAACATCGCTACAGTTGCCGAGCAACTGATTGATGCTCATACGGTAGACGCTTAACGTTCTTAGCTGACAACTTGGTTTGATGTCAGTTGTAACCAGACCAAGGGTGTTTTCCAGTCCGAACGAATAAGGTGTCGTAATCATGCATGGTAATAGTAATCTAAAGGTCGGGTAATGGTTCCATGCCTGCCATTCAAAACGAGGATTCATTAGTCAGCAAAGGGGCGTAACCTGCCAATTTACCTCAACTTCCGCCTAACATCCGCCAATTCCCGCTTCCGTTGCAACACCTGATCAAAGATCTCCCCCGGCTTGGCGTCCTTGGCCACCGAATTACCAGTCAAACGCGCGATCACAGCCGCCCTCGGCTCTCCCGGCCTCGCCTCGCGTTCGATATCGGCGTCGGTTAATTGCTGCCTCGGCTTCGGTTGGTTTTTCAGGCAGGTCCGTTTGTGGTGGTTTTGCCGGATGCGGCGAATGATGATCACTAGACGGGCAACGGCCAGAATCAGACCACCAAATTCAAATCTTACTTTGAGTCAGTTAATAGTAAGGTGTTTTTGATAAATTCCTTGAGTTGGAATGGGAATAATAACCAATCTTTACTATTGAACTTCAAGAAATCATGACAAAAAAGCCGTATTTCAAGAACCAAGAGACTGACATTCCTTGTATATCAAGCTGGTATTGGAAGACTTGCAGGTCGACAGAGATGGTTTATCCACTCAACAAGCCCAGGAACCTCTTAATACCAGTAGTCCGAATCGTTTTCCATCGCCAAAAACGCGGGGGCCTTTACTTCGTTTTCTGCTAGGAGAAAAGCATGAGTCAAAGAAATCGCTTGCAGTGGAGGGTTGCGCTCTTAAGTGGCGCTTTGTTTGTCGCTCTAGGCGTTTGGCTCTTTGGCGAGGTTTGGCGCTATGCCGGCGAATATGATAAGAATCCGTCTCATCGCAACTTGAAGAACCAATTGATGCGTCGAAAGTCAGACTCGATGCAAGATGTCCTCGATGCGATCGTTCGGGGCAGACTCAACCGTGTCAATGCCGCAGCCGTGGACATGGAAAGGTACGCCGCCACAATTGATGGCTATCTGTCCACAGACGTCTACGAGAAGCATGGCAAGTCCTTCAATGAAGCCATACACGACCTGAAACGAGCAACTGCACAAAGCGATGCAGAACTGACCAAGGAGGCAGCGCTTAGGCTCGAGCGATCCTGCTTGGAATGCCACATGCTGATCAACGCGCACAAGGGCCAACAGGTGCAGGGCAACGAATGAGTGAAGGCCAAAAATATAGGAAGTTTAAAGGCATTTTCGAACCTATCCTTGGGAAAACGCTACTCCAAGCTGGCCTTTTTGACTAGATTTTTTGATCGTTTCCTCGGCTTCTGAGAACGCGCGATCACCAATCACATCAGGGCCTTCCTAAGCTCTGACAAATGCTTTTTGCTTCACTTTGGCTCCACTGGCTTCTTGTCTTTAACCTCAACGCGGTAACTTGCAATCCTTAACCCTATACGTGCTAACGCGCAAGCCATCACAACGCCGCATAGAGGATGAATCGATTTCGTCCGGTTTCCTTGGCCTGATAAAGCGCTTTATCGGCTCGATGAAGCTTGTTGTGACAGCAGTTGAAGGATACCTGCCGTCAGTTTAGCCATGAATGCTTGATTGCAAGTTCTGGTTCCGTTTTCGCCAGTTTCGTAGATTATGAATTGATTGTAGGATTTACTATTGTTGACGTGGAAGTAACAAATCTTCCAGGAAAAAAGCCGATAGCTCCGTGCGTCCGGTCAAGCCGGACTTCCGGTAAACCGCGCGTGCTTGGTCTCGTACGGTGCGCTCGCTAGCATTGCGTACATTGGCAATTTCTGCATGGCTAAGGCCTTTTAACATCAGCATGCCTACTTCCGCTTCGGCTCGCGTAAGTTGCCAGGTATCAAACTGCTTTTGTATTTGAACAGCCAAGCCGGCAATCAGCTCACGATTTGCCTCACGCCATTGTTGGGCTTGATGATTAGCCAATGCCAAATCCTGTGTTAGCAAATTAATTTTGGTTTGCGCATATTGATAATAAAGCCTGCCAAAATAAACAATACCCGCCAGGGAAAGCATCAGAATCAGCACTTCAATGAGCAAATGCGACCATGGGACGCCATCACGATAATCACCAATAATATCTAGCGTAATCAGCACAAAAACAATCGAACTGAGAACAATAGCCCATTGGCTAAACCGTTTTTGATCTTTAATCGATGGATCATCACTAAAAAATGCCATATATAGCCGCTTATACGTCGGATGACGGATGCCAAAGATACAAGTTTAACGCAATATAGGCTTCACTTAATGTGTATCTGATAATTGATAAGGAGAAACAACATGACAACTAATAAAAGAACCATAAAGGTATGGAGTCCATTGATTCGGATTGGGCACTGGACTTTGGTAATTGCATTTTTTACCGCTTATTTCACCGAAGATGATTTCATGACCCTACATGTGTGGACAGGCTATATTGTGGGGGCTTATTTGCTCATTCGAATACTGTGGGGCTTTGTCGGTAGTAAGTATGTGCGTTTTACTAGTTTCGTGTATTCCCCTGCTAAGATTTTTGGCTATTTGAAAAATCTCATCACGCGTAAACCACAGCACTATATCGGCCACAACCCGGCTGGTGGAGCGATGGTAATTGCACTTTTGTTCAGCCTGGCAGTTACCACTTTGACCGGCATGAAATTGTACGCCGTTGAAGACAATAAAGGCCCATTTGCCATAACGGCAGGGCAAGCGCAGTCACAAATACAATCGGTTAGTTTAATTGCTGAAGCCAAAGCGGAAGATGACGACGAAGATGAAGAATCTAAAGTCATAAATAATAGCCACAAGGTCGATAAGCAAGCAGAAGAATTTTGGGAAGAATTGCATGAGCTATTCGCCAATCTGACGCTATTGTTGGTGCTTTTGCACATTGTTGGAGTCATCGTTTCTAGCTACATTGATAAAGAGAAATTGGTTAAGGCCATGTTGACTGGTGAAAAAGAAATCGATGACACTTATCAATGACCCACTGGCTATAATGAAAATCCTAAAGAAAAGGAACTAAATTGAGACATTCTGAATTTCATCGCGCACACTGAATCGGTGGGTTATGCGCGGCTAGAAAAAGTGGTCAGGTTGAATTAATAACTTAACCTGCCCCCCCTTTTTTGGTAGTAAGCATTTCAATTCTGAACAATTGGTTCTTGGTAAGGTCTCAGCTGCATTCGATGAATGCGGCAACGCCGAAATTTTTATCCGTTAGTTTCAAAGATCTGTTTGCATTCAAAGCAAACGCTTAGTCGATGTATTCGGATATTTTTTAAATAAATTCAGTTCCTTGCCAGAAGATCATGAAATTGATTAAAATCCGCCGCGAAATCGCCGATGTAGCTCAGTTGGTAGAGCAACTGATTCGTAATCAGTAGGTCGCGGGTTCGAATCCCGCCATTGGCTCCAATAAACAAAAGGGTTCGGTTTACTTTGACCGGGCCCTTTTTTTATTCCGATGTGTCCATCCAATATCTTCCATTTCTTGCTTGTCCCGGAGCTTATCACTGAATGAAAACTAAAATCCTTACTTTATTGATTTTACCTTTATTGGTTTGGGTCAATTTAAGCATCTGGAACTATCTGAATTATCCACTCAAGATGCAATCTTGGGATAAAGTCATGAAAGGGGTAACTTACAGCCCGATGCGGAGGGATTTCGACCCCGGAAACAGCAGCCCTCCTACCCAAGATCAAATCGAGAACGATCTAAAGCTGCTTGCCGGCAAAGTACATGCGGTAAGAACCTATAGCGCTCTGGATGGGTTGGAATTCGTTCCCGAATTGGCGGATAAATACGACCTGAACGTAACGATGGGCGCATGGATCGATACCGATCTCGACAAGAACCGGCGCGAAATTGAAAGTTTGATCGCGCTCAGCAATCAAAACTCGCCGACGATCGTACGCTTGTTGGTCGGTAATGAGGTGTTGTTGCGTAAAGATATCGCACCCGATCAATTGATCGCTCATATCCGCGAAGTGAAAGCACGCACTTGGCGCCCGGTCAGCACATCGGAAACCTGGGACATGTGGTTGGCGCATCCCGAACTGGCTAATGAAGTCGATTTCATCGCTTTGCATATATTGCCGTACTGGGAAGGGTTGTCGATCGATGCAGCAGTCGAATACGTGTTCTACCGCTTCAATGCGATGCGCGAAGCATTTCCGAATAAACCCATTATCATAACCGAAGTCGGCTGGCCTTCCGACGGACAACCGTTTAAAAACGCCACCGCATCGCTGGCGAATCAAGCCCAGTTTTTAAGACAATTTCTCAACCGCGCGACCGAGCAAAAAATTACCTACTACGTCATCGAAGCCTTCGACCAACCCTGGAAAGTCGAACTAGAAGGCTCGGCCGGGGCTTATTGGGGAATATTCAATGCCGATCGAGAATTAAAATTTCCGATGAAAGGCGATGTCACGCCGATGCCGGATTGGCAAGCCTGGGCGACCGGCGCCGCTGTTTTAAGCATCTTCTTGATGGCTTTATTTCTATTCAGTCGGCACCGAAGACTGAAATTGCCCGGCAAGATTTTCTTCGGCATCGTCGCAAATCTAGCCGCATCGGTCATTCTATGGTCCGCGGCGGTGGCGGCCCAACAATACCAAACCGGCATCTCGTTGGTATTCTGGACACTGCTGTTGCTAATGCAAGCAATGGCCGTCGTCATACTACTGACCGAAAGTATGGAAATCGCCGAGGTCTTGTGGCACCGCAAAGGAAAGCGCACGTTTAAACCGCTACAACCAGCGGCCGGCTTCACATTTCCCAAAGTGTCGGTACATCTGCCGATTCACAACGAACCGCCGGAAATGGTACGCGAAACGCTCGAGGCATTGGCGCGTGTCGATTATCCGAATCTTGAGGTGTTGGTACTCGACAACAATACCAAAGACCCGGCCGTTTGGGAGCCGGTACAAAAAGATTGCGAACGGCTTGGCGGCGTATTCAAATTTTTCCACCTGAAAAACTGGCCGGGCTTCAAGGCGGGCGCGATCAACTTCGGACTGGAGCAAAGCGCCTCCGATGCCGAGATTATCGCCGTGATCGATAGCGATTACATCATCTCGCCCGATTGGCTGAAATCGATGGTGCCTTATTTCGAGGACGAAAAAGTCGGTTTCGTCCAGTCACCCCAAGATTATCGCGATCGAGGTCTCAGCACATTCAAGTCGATGTGTTACTGGGAATATGCCGGATTTTTCAATATCGGCATGGTACAACGTAACGAGTATAACGCGATCATTCAGCACGGCACCATGACGATGATCCGCAAATCCGCGTTGCTCCAAGTAGGCCGCTGGGGAGAATGGTGTATTTGCGAGGACAGCGAGCTGGGTTTGCGCCTGTACGAAGCCGGTTACGATTCGGTCTATTGCAAGGACTCGTTCGGACAGGGGCTCATGCCGGATACGTTTTCGGGTTACATGACACAGCGATTCCGCTGGGTGTACGGAGCCATGCAAATCATCAAACATCATTGGCGGCAATTTCTACCCGGAAAACAATCCTCGCTGACCACCGCGCAACGCTATTATTTCATTGCAGGTTGGCTGCCTTGGTTTTCCGATGCGTTGGCGATGCTTTTGACGATTGCCAGCTTGATCATGACGACATTGCTGGTCGCCGACCCGCTACGAAGCGAATTACCGGTCAATGCATTGCTGTTGCCGACCATCGGCTTATTCTGCTTTAAAATTTTCCGTACGTTATGGTTGTACAAGGCACGCGTTAACTGTTCAACTCTACAATCGCTCGGAGCCGCATTGTCCGGCTTATCCCTGACGCATACCGTCGCTAAAGGCACGCTTCAGGGCTTATTCACCTCCGGCAAACCGTTCATGCGCACGCCGAAACTCGAAAAACAAGGACCCTTCATCGCGGGCCTCGCTACGATCTGGCAAGAGCTCTTGTTGCTGAGCTTGCTCGGCTTGGCGATTTATTCGATGTTATCAATCGATCATTTCGACAATTTGAGCGGCCGGCTCTGGGTTGCCGTACTCTCGGTGCAAACGGTACCCTATATAGCGACACTTTTGACCTTGCTATTCAGTATCGCGCCCAATTATTATCCCAGACCGGCAACACAAGCCATCGAGAGCCCGCAAGATAAGGAACTGTTATAAGGATTCCCCACGGTTTCGACCGAACGCGCTCCGCTACTACACGGGATTCCGGCACGGATTGCCGGAATCCCGAACGGATTGTAAGACGCAGCGAATAGCGCACCCGCTTATGACTTCGGCAACTCGCCGACCCGTTTTCCGACGCGATACAAGCTCCAGGCTAGTACCGCCAACATGATGCCTATCGCCCTGACTAGAAACCATCGGCTGTTCAATAATTCGTTCATATCCGGCGGCAGATCAATCGCTTCAGAGGCGACTTCAGCGTCCAGTTCGGCGGCAATACTGGGATAACCTCGGCGCAACAACTCCAGAATCGGCGCAGTATCGTAACGAGCCGATTCGGCCCTGTCATTCCCATAATAGAGTCGATAGCGGTTACCGGGATCGCTAAGAAACAGCAATCGATAACCGTTTCCGACACCGTTGATGCCGATAATATCCAGCGGCGGACTATCTTGATTATGAATCACGATGCGGTAATTCGCCCGGCGCTGTTCGGAAAAACCGATTCGGCTTTGCTCGTGGCTAATATCCTGAAAATTCAACGCTTCCAGTGTGGCGCTGCCGATCGTTTGCCAGCGGGATTCGATGCCGTGTTGCAGCGGAATTTGCACTTCCGCGTTACGGCTGAAATTGAGCGTACCAGTTTTGACCACAAAACCGGTCAACGGTTGGCGCTGCGTTTTGATGTCGATCACTGTCGTTTTAAGCTCGTCGTCTTGGCTGACCGCAGAATCCTCGACCGCATAATCGAACGATTTTGCTTCTTTCGGTACGGTTTCAGTCTGTTTATGCCAAAAGTCGATGCGCTCGATACGCAACGCTTCGTCGCCGTTCAGACCGTTGCAGCTCTTCCCCGTCTTCCAACAATCGAGTCAGTTCCGTCAGATTGGCAAGATGAGTTTGAGCCGCCTTGTCCACGGTAATTTTAAAATGCCGATACTGATTGGCCGGTAATTCGACGTCCCGCTGATCGACCGCGATATAACGGGAATAATCGTAGATCGGCGCATTCTATTCTCGACCAACAGGTGCCACTCGAGGCCGTCGGCGGAGCCGTGAATTTGTAGCCCGTATTCGAAATCCCGCTGCTGGGTCACGATCGTCAAACCGTCGGCGTTAACTGCGCCCTTGTCCAATTTAGCCGTAACGACAATACCCTCTTCGCCGATTTTGTTGAAGGACTCGATTACACTGTCGATGGCATGCCGGCTAACAACTCTCTTGCTGACGGCGATTTTTTGCATTAAATAAGGTATTTCGACGCCGTTTCGATCCTTGATGCGAAGGTCTCGATAATCGTCGCCGGCGGCGATATAGATCGAATCGTCCAAAGTCATGCCGAGCAGGCTTTGCCCACCGTCATCCTGCCAAACAACGGACCGGCTGAACCGGTATCCCATGAAATCGCCGGCCCATACAACCGGACTCAATAAACCGGCGAATAATAAAATTTTAGCGATCATGTCGTTCATGCAACCGACGTTATACCGAATCATCAGTTTTACAAGTTGAACGCCGTCTACTAGAACAATCCAGCGGCTTAGAGATTCTGCCGTTTTAACAGCGGCCTGGGCAACAAAATAGGTAGAAGTCCATTCTATCAACTCAAGCCTCGCACAACTCATTCGCAATCATCTCAGCCTGCTTCAACACGGTTTCGGTCGCCAAAAGTTGCATATCCGGCGGATAGCCGTATTGCCGCAAAAGCCGTTTGACGATCACTTTTAATTTAGCCCGGACACTTTCCTTGATCGTCCAGTCAATCGAAGCGTTTTCCTTCACCTTTTGCGTCAAAACAACCGCCAATTCCCGCAGCTTGTCATGTTGCATCAATTCTTTTGCGCTGTCGTTGCTGGCCACGGCGGTATAAAACGCATATTCAAAATCGCTCAAGCCCAGTTGTTTGGCTTCACTATCGGACGCGACAATTTCCTTGCTGATCTTAATCAGCTCGTCCATCACTTCGGCAGCGGTCAGGATTTTGTTCTGGTATTTCTTGATGGCCGCTTCCAGCATCTCCATCAAGGACCTGCTTTGTACCAGGTTCTTTTTCGCCCGCGTTTTCAACTCGTCATTGAGCAGTTTTTTCAAGACCTCCAACGCGACGTTTTTATGCTCCATGCCTTTGAGTTCGAGCAAGAATTCTTCGGACAGGATGGAGATATCGGGTTTCTTGATGCCGGCCGCATCGAAAACATCAATGACTTGTTCGGAGATTAAGGCCTTGTCGATCACCTGCCGGATCGTGGTTTCTATTTCCTCATCGGTTTTTCCGGAGCCGGTGCCGTCAAACTTGGCCAGCCGCGCTTTGACGGCCTGAAAGAACGCCACTTCATCCTTGGCTTCCATCGCCTGTTCATGCGGAATGGCAATCGCAAAGGCTTGCGAGAGCGCTGTCACTTCATTGATATAGCGCTTTTTGCCGTCTTTCAGCCCCAAAATATGCTCTTCGGCGGCCAGAATAATGGAGAGTTTCTGACGGGTATCCGCCGTGAAATAATCCTCATAGGCAAAGCCGTGATACATCGCGGAAACAACTTCGAGCTTTTCCAACATCAGATGCACGGCTTGTTCTTGAGCCAAAGTCGGATCGCCTCTGCCGCCCGAATCCGAATAAAACGACAGCGCTTCTTTTAAATCCGAGGCGATACCCAAATAATCGACGATCAAGCCCCCCGGCTTGTCGAGATAGACGCGGTTGACCCGTGCAATCGCTTGCATTAGGTTATGGCCTTTCATCGGTTTGTCGATATACAGCGTATGCAACGAGGGCGCATCGAAGCCGGTCAGCCACATATCGCGGACGATAACGAGCTTGAGTTCATCATTGTTATCCTTCATCCGCTCGGCCAAGGCTTTACGTTGCTGCTTGGTAGTGTGATGTTTGGCCAGCTCGGAACCGTCTGACGAGGCCGCCGTCATCACGACTTTAATCACGCCTTTGTTCGGATCATCCGAATGCCATTCCGGTTTGAGTTTGATGATTTCATCGTACAGGGCCACCGCGATTCGGCGGGACATCGCGACAATCATCCCCTTGCCGTCAAAAACCTCCTGCCGGGCTTCAAAATGAGTGACGATATCTTTAGCGATATTCTTGACTCGCTCATGGCTACCGATCAGGGCTTCGACTTGTGTCCATTTCGCCTTGGCTTTCTGGGTGTCGGTCAGGTCTTCTTGATCCAGTTCCTTATCGAGTTCGCCAATCAGTTTTTTGCCTTCGGCGCTCAAGCCGACCTTGGCTAACCGGCTTTCATAGAAAATTCGCACCGTGGCGCCATCTTCGACGGCTTGGGCAATGTCGTAAATATCCACATAATTGCCGAATACGGCGGGCGTGTTGACATCGGTTTTTTCAATCGGGGTGCCGGTAAAGCCGAGATAAGTGGCATTCGGCAAGGCATCGCGTAGGTATTTGGCGAAACCGTACACGACTTTTTTGCCGATGACATTGCCGTTCTCGTCTTTTTCATCGACCGTTTTGGCTTGAAAACCGTATTGAGTCCGGTGCGCTTCATCGGCAATCACCACGATATTGCGCCGGTCGGAGAGCTGTTCGTAAACATTGCCATCTTCCGGCTGGAATTTTTGGATCGTGGAAAAAATCACACCGCCGGAACCGACCCGCAACAGGTCTTTAAGTTGTTGCCGGTCTTCGACTTGCTTGGGCTCCTGCCTCAATAATTGGGCGGAAGCGGCAAAGGTATCGAACAATTGATCGTCCAGATCGTTCCGGTCGGTAATCACTAATACAGTCGGATTATCCAAGGCCAGAACGATCTTGCCGGTATAAAACACCATCGACAGCGATTTGCCGGAACCTTGCGTATGCCAGACCACCCCGGCTTTTTGATCGCCTTTCGGTTGTTGCCTAACATCCGGCAGACCGTAACTCGCCGGCGGTTCAGTGAGCGTCATTGCTGAGTCAAAACCCGCTGCGCGTAGCGTCGAAGCAATGGCAGCATTGACCGCGTAATATTGGTGATAGGCGGCGAGTTTCTTAACCGTGCTGATGCTGATGACGCCGGTATTTGGATCTTCTTTTTTAGACTTTTCAAACACCACGAAATGCCGGATCAAATCCAACAGCGTGGCTTTGTTCAACATGCCGTTAATCAGGGTTTCAAGCTGGCTGACCAGATGTGAGGCTTCGGTTTGGCCATCGACGGATTTCCACGCCATGAACCGGCTAAATCCTGCCGATAACGACCCGGCTTTGGCTTCTAGTCCATCGGAGATCACCAAAATGGCGTTGGTGGTAAACAAGCTTGGAATAGTGTACTTGTAAGTGTCGAGTTGCTTATAGGCCGATTTGAGGGTGGCGTTTTCATCGGTGGCGTTTTTGAGCTCGATGACCACCAGAGGCAGGCCATTGACGAACAACACCAGATCGGGGCGTTTGTTCTGGTTGTTCTCAATGACTGTGTACTGATTGGCCACCACGAATTCATTATTTTCCGGGTTGGCAAAATCAATGAGCCAGACCAGATCACCGCGATCCTGCCCGTCTTGGTTGTAACTGACTTTGACGCCTTCGGTCAGCATCCGGTGGAAGGCTTCATTGTTGGCCAATAAATCGGGCGAATGGATGCGTTCGACGTCTTTCAACGCTTCTTGCAGTGCCTGCGTTGGAACGGACGGATTGATACGCCGCACGGCAGACCGTAAGCGGTCTTTCAGGATTACTTCGTCATAATGGCCGCGTTCCGGGTTGGCGCTGTCAGGCGCTATTTCAGGGGCGTGAACATAGTGATAGCCAAGCTGTTCAAATAGCTTGATAGCGAAGTCTTCAATCGCGCTTTCGGTGAGTTGGGTCATGGCGTGTATTTGTGACCAGGGAGCGTTAAATAATCCGCCGGAGTGATGATTTCAAACGGTGTTTGTGTTCTCAATACCAACAAATACTCATCGCCGGTAACTAAAAAATCAGCCTGTCCATTAAAAGCTAATTCCAAAAATATTTGGTCTTTATTATCTCTGCATTTTGGCAAATGGTTTTTATTGGCTTCTGAAATCGTCACTGTTTCGGCATAAGGCAAGTAATGAGAAGCCAATATGTCTACTTGCTCGACATTTAACTTGAATTTTGGATAGACTAAAACCCGTAAAAATTCGGTACGGGTTTCCTCACAAATCAACGGCGTTATATTTTCTTGTCGCCAATGTTGGACCAAAGCCGACAGCTTGCCGCGAAATAACAAGGCTGAAATAACCGTGTTGGCATCAAAAACAACCCTCATTTTTCCCGCGCCCAATCAATCGCGTCACTGATATCGGTTTCACTGATACCTTGCGCGGCGATATGGTCGCGGATGGCTTCCAGTCCCTCATTTTCATCATCGGCCAAAATCAATACTTCGATTTTTTGCCCTTTTTTTAACGCTAATGGGCGTTTTAAGGTGATATGCTGCAAGTCCTCTAGCGTGATTATTTCTTTGTAGGCATACATCAGTTTTCCTCAAAAGGCATGGATAGTTAAGAATTATAGTTTACCCTGACTTCACTGCGCATCAGCTTGAGGGGATGTGTCGACTAGTCTTCAATCGTGGATTCGGTGAGTGGGGTCATCCATTTTTACCATTGATTAAATTGATAATGACTTTGACGATGGTATCTTTTTCTTCCGGCTTGCTTTCGGCAATCAACAAAGTAAAGGCAACCAAGGCGTTATCGGCAATGCGTTTTTCGTAGTTCTCGTTGTACAGATAATCGTGTCGCTGTAAAAACCAGGCAAAAATCGCCGCCGCGATGCGTTTATTGCCGTCGCTGAAAGAATGATTTTTAACGATGAAATACAACAGATTCGCCGCTTTTTCCTCGATGCTCGGATACAGCTCTTCGCCGCCGAAGGTTTGATAAATCGTGGCCAGAGAACTTTTGAACGAGTCGTCCTTTTCGTTACCGAACAATTGCCCTAGCCCTTCCTGTTGTCGCCATAGCTGGATTTGAGCGATGGCTTCGGCATAGCGAATCGGCGTCTGCGTGGCTTTTTGCGTACCTGTGATGACCAAGCGTTGATGGTCGTAATCATCCAGCACCGTCAAGGCGTGGCTGTAGTGTTCCAAAATCGTCAGAATGCCTTGCGATTCGTTGGCCGACAGTGATTTGTTGTGAATCAAGCGCGACGATAACGCGATGGCGCGTTGCAAATCGGCTAGTTTTTCCTGGCTGGCACGCAGTTTTTGTTCGTTCAGCGCGTAGCCTTGCAGTAGGTATTGCTTCAAAATCTGAGTGGCCCAACGCCGAAACTGCACGCCTCGTTTGGACTTGATACGATAACCTACCGAAATAATCACATCCAGATCGTAATAGGCCACAGGTTTGTCAGAATTTGCAATATGCATTTTTTGCATATTGCTTTTTTCAGAAACCTCCTCATCTTTGAATGCATTGGCAATATGCCGCGAGATAACCGACTGATCACGGCCAAATAATTCAACCATCTGTGCTTGGTTAAGCCAAACGGTGTCTTGTTCCAAGTGAACATCAATATGAATGCTGCCGTCTTCATTTTGGTAGATGGCGATTTGTTGGGGTTGGTTTGTTAAAGTCATGCGCTGATGCTTAGGGTTGATAGCTCATAGTGAGCTGCGTAGCAACGGCCAACAGGCGTTTATCGCGTGTCCATAAGGTGGCGTTAAGCGCCAATTTTGCAGCGGCTAACAGATGCACATCGACAAAACCGATGCCCAAACCAAACAAGGCATTCGCTTCGATAAACCGGTTGATTTCCGCATCGAAAGCTACCGGCGCTTGCGGCAAGTGATCTAATAGCTCCAAAAGGGTATACCGTTGCGGCAGATTGCCTAACGCGAGTTCACTCCGGACCAACGGATGACCCAACACTTGGCCGTTTTCCAATAAACCGACCAACGCGGGTTCTTTTTTGCGAAAGTGATCGATCCATACCGAGGTATCCACCAACACCGGCATTGTTACAACTCGGTTTGCCGGCGCGGGATGGGCTGCAAATCGGGGGCAATACCGCCCAGGCTGGCTAGGCGCTTGGCGCTCTCGCGTTCAATCAGAGCCTTCAAGGCTTCTTTGATCAGGCTGGATTTTTCTTTTAGGTTGGTTAAGGTTTGAGCTTTTTCGAGTAATTCATCATCTAATACAACCGTCGTGCGCATAATGGCCTCCATAAAATGTCATCGAATGATGCGCTTTTTTGTGCAGTTAGGCAATTTTCACCCGTATTTCGCCGTTCATCAGTTTGGGAAGCAGGGTGTCGCGGAGTTTTTCGAGAGTTAGAATCTGATCTCTATTCGTTTTGAGCTTGCCGACAAAATCAGCTACAAGCTCGTTAAAGGCATGTAATTTGTCCTCTGGTGGAATTCTTATCTCTGTCGATAGCGCTATATCGCGGTTTAATCCCGGTACTGCGGAATCGGTATTCATGTCCTCAAAGCCTATCGTTTTCAACAGAAAATATTCATACAACAATCCCGCAGACTCTACATTTGACTTTACGTAATAGGTTGTATCGATCGGATAAAAATTGTCCCAAAGGTAGATCACCTTGCCGAGCGTTCCCTTTCTCCCAATGACAATGCCTGGCCCTTTTATCAAGAACTCCGTGTGGTGATCGACGATGCCGCTGGAGCCGACAACGGGATAGCCTCTACCTGCTCGCTCTTCTGTCTTTAATCCTTTTCCATAGTGCAACTCGATAACATCGCCCAAGCGCCCTTCATCCCAATCCTCTCCCGCTTCCTCAATAAACCACTGCCGGAACAGCGTTTCAGCCATCGTTTCGAGGGTCTTGTTCTGGCGGTGCAGCAGGTCGATTTTGTCGTCGAGGCTGGACAGGACGGCGGCAATGGCTTTTTGTTCTATTGGATCATTTACTATTTCAACATCAATAGAATTCAGCAGGGTTTGTGTTACAAGAGGGTGACTTGAACCTTGAGCGTGCTGATTCAAATCCATACTCTTCAAAAAGAAATATAGATATTTTGTATTGTTTTTGTCTTTTGATTTTGCTGCCAGCGCATTATCTGATACCCAGATTGGACGATTTTCGTAGTAAGTCGCGCCGCAATAAGCGCCAACCCGTCCTATAACAATAGTTTCTCCATCGTAATTTGCATCAGCACTATAACCAAGAATTCCGTTGCCGCCATAGACTGGAATCTGTCCTTCACTAGAAGGTCTTGATTTTCCATTTCCAAATTTGATCACATCACCAAGTTTGCAATCACGAATGCCACTCATTTCTTGCCACTCACTATGACCACGCCTAAAAATCACCACGCCCTTATCATCAATATGCTTGATCAATACCTCATTACTGATTGACGGATAAGCAATAACATCAAAAAAGAACGGCAAATATGTGTCTTCTTCAATATCAAATTTAATCCGTTGGGCTAACGAATCAGTAACCTTTTCCCCTTTAATGGCAATATCCACATCAGAGGCTTCTTTAAAGGTACCCATGGCCCGTGAACCAAATAAAATCGCTTGTTCAACGTCTGCATATTGCTCAATAAAGGCAATAATTTCCTGTAATTGCGCGTCTGATAAGCCGTATTTCATCCGTTTAGCTCGGTTTTTAAATGGCGAAAAAGTTTTTCAATCACAGGGTAAAAGTCTTGTTGCAAAAAATTCAAAGTGTCATTCAAAATCGCATCATTGTAAGTGTGGCTGGTTAAATTTCTTTTTTTCAAGGCATCCATCCAAATTTCACCGTCAATAATGGTCTCATTTTGAAAAGCCTGCCGAAAGACCTCTTTAGGGCTATTGACATCAAAACCGTTTTCTAAAAGATAATCTTTCAGCGTTTTCCAAGCCAGTTCAATCGTGTATTCAAAACGCCGAATAAAGCCCTCTTTTTCTAAGTTGGATAAAGCGTTTAAATCGGCGTCGGCAATTTCGGAAAACTGTTTGAAGGCTCGTTCAAAATTTTGAAAGCGATGCTGCCAACGGATTTCGTTGTTCATGGTTTAATCCTGAATATTTTTGGTTTTGTGCGCTTGTTTCTAAGCCCCAGCGTGGGAATGCATACCGGCCTTAAAGCAAACAGTTCGCGCGTAAGTATTCAGCCCCCCTCTTTAAAAAAGAGGGGTTAGGGGAGATTTTTTAAAATACCCCCCCCTCAATCCCCCTTTTTCAAAGGGGGAGGCCAATAATTACCGCCTGAATTGCGGCAATTTGCCAACGGGGCCTGAATACTTACGTTCGCGCAGAGTACGCACCGACCAACGCGCTTCCCTACACAAGCGAGTGTAAAAACCGCGCTTGAGTTCGTTTTCGATTTTGATTTTGATTTTGATGAGTTCGACAAAATGTGACCAGCTCAATTGTTGCGACAGCGTCGCAACTTTTTCGTAGTCCGATAGATTAGGTGTAAAGCTTGGTCATACGGATTAGGCCGGAATAGCTAAAGCCCTTCCCGTATTCCTGTTGCAAGCGTTGCGACAATTGTTTAAGCGTGGCTTGGCCATATTCGGAGCGGTCATCGTGCAAAATTTCCGTTTTAATGGTTTTGCCGATCTGCCAATAGGTTAGCGCCAAGGCTTGATTGACTTGGGAAGCAACATGGGACTGGGTCGTTTCGATGAGTTGCCTGATATCTTGGTACAAACCGTCGATATTAACAGTTACGGGTTGAGTCATATTTTCAGCCATGCCGTATCCTCTTCCGCTTTAAGCCAATCCTCCGCCAGAGCCGATTCCGATAACAATGCGGATTCGAACATATCTGGATCGCATGAACTTTTCTTCAAGACAGATTCTACCTTATGCCTTTGTTTAGTTGATAATTCTTGTAAAAATAATTGTTGCGCCTCATCCGACAAAGTTTCATAAAGCACATACAAACTATGTGCGACATTAGGATTTTGTGTTTGCATGGTCATCGGTTAAACCTCAAATAATAATTTTCGCCAAATTCTCGGCAATGGCTTGATTGAGCGCCGCTTCTTCCAATAACTGCGCTTCAAACTCGGCTTTCAATGCGGTAAAGCGTTCTTTGAAATCGAAATCGTCGGCTTCATCCGGCAGGCCGACATAGCGCCCAGGAGTTAAAACATAATCCAATCCCTTGACGCGCTCAATCGGCGTGGAAGCGCAAAAACCCTTGATGTCTTCATACTCACCTTCACCAGTGCGCCACGCATGGTAGGTATCGGCGATTTTTTGAATGTCTTCGTGCGAGAGTTCGCGGGTGCGGCGGTTGATTAGGTGCCCCAGGTTGCGGGCATCGATGAACAGGATTTCGTTTTTACGCGGGTGGCCGTAGTTTCTCGCCCGGTTCATAAACCACAGCGCCGCCGGTATTTGCGTGTTCAAAAACAGCTTGGCGGGCAGGTTGACGATGCAGTCGATCAGGTTGCCTTGTTCAATCAGCGCTTTTCTTATCTCGCCTTCGCCGCTGGTTTTACTGGTTAGCGCACCTTTGGCCAGAACGATCCCCGCTTTGCCGGTCGGCGATAGGTGATAAACAAAATGCTGGAGCCAGGCGAAATTGGCGTTACCGGCAGGCGGCGTACCGAATTGCCAGCGCCCATCGTTACGCAGCAAATCGCCGCTCCAATCGCTGTCATTGAACGGCGGATTGGCGATGATGAAATCGGCTTTCAGGTCTTTATGAGCATCGTTCAAGAACGAGCCTTCGTTGTTCCATTTGACTTGCGAGCTATCAATGCCGCGAATGGCTAAATTCATCTTGGCCAGCCGCCAAGTGGTTTGGTTGCTTTCCTGTCCGTAAATCGAAATATCGTTGATCTTGCCCTGATGTTCTTCGACAAACTTTTCCGATTGCACGAACATGCCGCCCGAGCCGCAACAGGGATCGAGTACCCGGCCTTTATACGGTTCGAGCATTTTAACCAATAATTCAACGATACTGCGCGGCGTGTAGAACTGGCCTCCCTGTTTGCCTTCGGCGAGCGCGAATTCGCCGAGAAAATACTCGAACACATGCCCCAAGACATCGGCGCTACGGGCTTTGGCATCGCCGAGCGCGATATTACCGACCAGATCAATCAATCCGCCTAAATTGGTAGGATCGAGGTTTTGCCGTGCATAGACTTTCGGCAAAACGCCTTTCAATGATGGATTTTCCTTTTCGATGGCATCCATCGCGGCGTCGATGAACTTGCCGATTTCCGGCTGTTTGGCTTGGGCAAGCAAGAATGACCAACGGGCTTCGGGAGGAACGAAGAACACGTTCTCGGCTTTGTATTCGTCCTTGTCTTCGGGATCGGCGCCGGCATATTCGTCTTCGCCGGCTTGTAGCTTGGCAAAATGCTCTTCGAAGGAATCGGAAATGTATTTGAGAAAAATCAGTCCGAGAACGACGTGTTTGTATTCGGCGGCATCGATGTTTTTGCGAAGTTTGTCCGCCGCTTTCCAGAGTTGTTTTTCCAGGGCTTCTGGTTTTTGTTCTTTTTTGGCTTTTGCCATGTCATTCCTTCCATCATTAAAATTTATCCAGCCACTGTCTTGCCGTATGCAGCACCGCCAAAATCTGAATCTGTTGGCCTTGCACTCGATACGGCAAAATGTATTGGGTACCGGTCAAAACGGCAACGCGCTCTTTTATTTAGGCCAACAAGAAATTAAGTGTCACACTTTTCCCCTTTTTTTCCGTTCGATCAGATCTTCTATTTTGCGTATGATCTCATCGTCATCGGGCAACTCGATATAATCGGCAGCTACTTTGCCTTGATTGAACCTCTCACTCTTATTAGCGTGACGCCATAGGTATTCCTTCAGCGCTTGATTGACGATGTAATTGCGTGACCGATCTAGTGACTCGGCAATGTGGCCGAGCTGGTGAACAATATCGGGTTCGGTTCGGACGGTGAATGCTTCTGTGGTGGCCATAATAGTGATTCGGTTCAGTGCGGTTCGCATGTCATCTTAGACCATACGTTGTAAAGGCGCCCTTAGATTCTCAATGAGAACCCGGCACCCCTTTTTCTTCTTGGCGTCGAAAACTTTTTCAGCGGCCTCCAGCGCCTCCGGTTCGGTATCGAACCAATCCTTCCGGACTGTTCCGGGCGATCCCACTCGGCACAAAAAGGGGTCAGGTTGAATTAATAATTCAACCTGACCCTAAGGTACCCCCACAAAACGCTCGATACCATTTATTGTCACTTAACAATCTCGACTTCGAAATCGCGATCAGGGTATCGCTCCCACAGAGCGTTCATCGCCGCCTTCGTCGTCCCCTACCTAACGCTAGGCGAAGGAAAGCCACTGGCGATCAATATCCACAGACTTATCAAACATCAACGCTCCCAGTTATTCGATAAGCTCTGTTCAGCAAGTGTACCGGACTTATGTATAACGATTAACGCAGAGCGTAGGAACGATGAAAAAAATCAATATATCTATAAATTTTCAGCCATAGCAAATCGTTTTATTTGGCTATTTCGCAGGGATACCTCAGAACCTGCCCCCCCTTTTTTGCGGGATTTTTTAGAGAGTTTATAAGAGCCCTTCTCGACGCGCTTCTTCCTTAAAGTTATTTAATAAATCTTCTGGTTTCTAATCGGTAAAACCGCTCTGTTCAGCCTGAATCAGTTCAGATCAATTTCAAGCTGTTGTCGCCACGCCCCCCAAATTAGGTCGTTAATCACTTCACTTTTACTACGGTATTCTGCATTAGCGATTGAGCCTTCAACCACTCATCGTTCGGCTCTGTTACGGATATGCTTTGTCTTACCATTATCTGACCCTTCAAGAATCTACCACGCACCCATGCTGCATCAATTATGCACCACATAAAACAAAAAACAGCCTCCTAAAAAAGACTTTTTATATGCCGAAAAAAGTAAAATACCACCAACAGAAAGGCAAAAAATAACTATTTTTCATTTCGGCGCAACAGCATTCTGATAACAATAACAGGACGATAGATTGTTTCTGAGGGTCGAGTTTTTCTGGGGCATGAACTACTGAGGAAAACCGGTCCTAAGTAAAGGATAGAGTCAGGTCAGGCTTTGCATTTGATCCTTCCCTTTTTCCAAATTTTTCTAGGCGTCCACCAAGCTTTCATTACGAGTCTTGTAGCGCTCGGTATAACAAATAACAGGTCCTGTCTTATGGGTGCCCCTGCCAGTTCCGCTTGCAGATTTCCACAGAAACAATTGCCAACAAACCAAAAAATTGGATCTTCAGATTTTGGTGGCAGCCAATCTATTTTTTAACGCGCTTATCGCCGTATAGCCGACCTTTTGATGTTGTTAATGTTGGCTTTTGCAAAATGAATTAATAATTTAAATTTAACCTGACCCTTTTTTCGCTTTTTTCGCCCATTTCGAGTATTTACGAAACGGCGGAAATGTCGCCTTGATGACTGACAATAGATCGCCTGTTAGAAGGAGGGATCAGCGTTGCCGGCATCGGCATGTGATAGAAACTCTACCATCCTTGGCACTCCATGTCCTTTAGGGAACCTTTTTATTTTATGTATTGATTCTCAACCTTCCGGCAATTCAACCCACGACTTATCTTCAGATTCGGCGGTTTTTTCGCTCCCGAGCCAGCGGTAGAACAATCCCGCAAGACCGGCGCCAACGATAGGAGCAACCCAGAACAACCATAGTTGCGCGACCGCCCAATCGCCAACAAAAATTGCGACGGCTGTGCTGCGAGCCGGGTTGACCGAGGTATTCGTAACCGGGATGCTGATTAGATGGATGAGCGTGAGACCCAACCCAATTGCAATCGGAGCAAAACCGGCCGGCGCCCGTTTATCGGTTGCACCGAGAATGATGATCAAAAACATGAAAGTCATGACTACTTCTGTAGTCAATGCAGACGTCAAACTATAACCGCCGGGCGAATGCTCTCCATACCCGTTAGATGCAAATCCGCCGCTTACATCGAATCCCGCTTTACCTGTCGCGATAATATAAAGCACGACCGCTCCGGTAATTCCGCCTAACACTTGCGCGGCGATTAAGGCCCGAGTTCGCCAGCCGAGAAGCGTCCGCCGGACCACAGGCCGATCGAAACGGCCGGATTAAGGTGGCAGCCTGATATATGACCGATGGCATAGGCCATGGTCAATACTGTTAAACCGAAAGCAAAGGAAACGCCGGTAAGACCGATGCCTACTTCGGGAAAGGCTGCGGCAAGTACGGCGCTTCCGCAACCGCCGAGAACCAGCCAAAATGTGCCGATGAATTCGGCGCCTAATTTTTTTGATAGTGTCATGATTAAATCTCCCCGGACTGCTTAAAAGCTTATTGTTGGTATTGTTATAAGTCCAAATGCTACATTAAGATACTGGGCGCGGAATGCTCTCCTCTGTGAACTAGTTGGAAGAAATATAGCAAAGTTTATGTTATGGAGATAGCAAATTGTATTGAAACATACCCGAGTAATATCATTGATGATGCTCCTATACCCAACTCTTCTTCGGATAATCGACAGATCGATTTCGTACGTTCGTGGATTTACTATCTTCTTTAGGAATATGCACAAATTTACTTTTACAAGTTTTAGGCATTATGGTGGTTCGGCGACTCGCTTGTCAGGACGCCGTGAACCCAGCACCTAAATTATTCGAGATAGTTATCATAGCCAAAGGGCTATGGAATTTAGGTGCTGGGTGAATACGTCCATGTAGGCTCGACGGCGGAATCTGATTGCCATGGATGGCATGAATGCAGATTTTGCAGGAGCAAAAATCTGCCCTGCCGCCGACGCCTGTCAATCGAGCCACCGCCCCTTCCTTTCAGCATTTGTCGAAGTTATTTCATGCTCGTTCCTTAGGTTCCTAGATTAAATTCCAATCACAGTGGACGCGCCGTCATTCACCGAATTGAAAACATCATGAAAATATTCATTCCGACCATCTTTGCCTTGCTGCTCTGCTGCCCAGCCATAAGTGTGAGCGTCACATTGTCGGTCGGCCCCGAGCGAATCTTGAAGCAACCCAGTGATGCGGCAAGAATCGCCAAGAACGGCGACACAGTGGTAATTGATGCCGGCATCTATTCCGGTGATGTCGCGGTTTGGCGGCAGCATCGACTGACATTGAGAGGCGCCGGCGGGCAAGCGCATCTCCAGGCGAACGAAAATTCAGCCGAAGGCAAAGCCATTTGGGTCATTAAGGGTAATAATGTCATTGTCGAGAATATCGAATTTTCCGGCGCGGCTGTGGCGAGTTTGAATGGGGCAGGCATACGCTTTGAAGGCACGCATTTGACGGTTCGCAATGCGCATTTTCATGATAACCAAATGGGGATTTTGACCGGCTCGAATCCGCGCAGCGATATTGTGATCGAAGGTTCCGAATTCAATGATAATACGGTCGATTACCGCCGCCACGGCAAGCTGGGGCATAACATTTATATCGGCGCTATTCGCCGCTTTACGCTACGCAATTGTTACATCCATGATGCCGTAACCGGTCATAACGTTAAATCGCGGGCGCGGGAAAATTATCTACTTTACAACCGCATTACCGACGAGCAAGGCGCGTCGAGTTATTTGATCGACCTACCGAACGGCGGCGATGCTTTCATTATCGGCAATATGTTGCGACAAAGCCCCCGCTCTGATAATTGGACGGCCATTTCCTATGCCGGAGAATACAGCCGGAACAATTCGGATCGAAACCTCTATGCGGTGAACAACACTTTCGTCAATGATCGCAGCCGCGGCGTGTTCATTCACAATCACGCAAACGTCGAAGTGGTCTCGATCAATAATTTACTGGTCGGTAACGTTATTCCGTTGCAAGGGTCCGGGCGGCAACGCCACAACCTGACGACTGAAGACGGCGGTTTTGTCGATCGTAACGCTTTCGATTATCGTCTTTTGCCCAGCTCTCCGGCGATAGGAAGAGGCTCCGCTCCGGGCATGCCTTCTATCGGCGTTTCGCTTCGTCCGGAGTTTCAATATCGCCATCCGCTAAACCGAGAAGCGCGTCGGCAACAAGACCCGCTCGATATCGGCGCTTACGCATTTGACGGTGGATTATAAAACCGTCAAGACATAGACCTGTTCTTGCAAACGATTTAAGCCTCTTTCCCGAAAACGAGGCTCTTTAGACAATATATCCTCGGTGTGCAGTAAATCGATCCGGCACCAATCCCGATACAGCGTTTCTACTTCTTGGCATTGCACGCTGAACGGCGGCCCGTCCATTTCTTGCTGTGGATAATCGAATGCCACCAATAATATTTTCGTGCCGGTTTTAAGCAAGCGTTTCATATGCCCCGCATAATCCGCGCGCATCTCCGGAGGTAACGCAACGAGCGAGGCCCGATCATAAACGGCATCAACCCCCGTTAAATCGTCCTCTCTCAGGTGAAAAAAATCGCCGCAATAAATGCACAGATCATCGTTTTCCCACACTTCGAAATTGTCTTTATGCCCTGCGGTTGCCGGTACTTTGTTCTCGGTGAAAAACGCGTTGACTGCCAGGGGACTGAGTTCGACGCCGATAACTCGATAGTTTTGCGCGAGCAGCCACAGCATATCGTTACTCTTTCCGCACAACGGCACGAAGACCCGGCTTCCCGCTTCGATATGCAATGCCGGCCAATATTGTTCTAAATGCGGATTGATGCTTTCACTATGAAAACCGATCTGATTTTGTTGCCAGCGTTCAAGCCAGAATTCTTGATGCATAGTTTCTCACGCTATTTATTCCCTTTTGATCGAAAAACCGTCGAAGAAATATAAGGTATGGGATGTGTCTATCGAGGACCGCCGTTCACCCAGCATCTAAATTATCCCAGATATACTCATCGTAGATCAAAATTCGGCACCGGGGTACCCGTCAATGGACGCCGTGAATACGTCCATGTAGGCTCTATGCCAACTCCATGCTGGCCCCTCACCTAGCGTTAGGTGAGGGGCCGAGCACCCCGATGCCTCCTTAGGCACTGCCGAAATTTGAAGTGCGAAAGGTATAGTTAACATAGTCAATGGACTATGGAATTTAGGTGCTGGGTAAACCCATCCATGGGGGCTTGACGGCAGCAATCGAACGCCGGGGATGGCGTGAATGCGGATTTTGCATGGAGCAAAAATCTGCCCTGCTGCCGACATCCTCGCTAGCCACACCCCATACCTTCATAAAGTTAGCTATTTTTTGAGTATAAAGGGAGTAGCCGTTCATTGGTTTCAATCATTCAACATAGCTTCGCATAAAGCGGGCAATTCCGGCGCTTTGGCCGGGGCCGCCGGTGCTGCGGGTGTTTTCGCTTCGGCGGTAAACCACCAGTCGAGCGTTGCATCGCAGCCGTCGCCTTTAGGGATAGGCTCTTGGCTTCGGCAATCGGGGTTGCTTTCCGGGCATTTCAAGCGCACATGGAAATGATCGTGATGCCCCCACCACGGGCGAATCTTTCCGAGCCAATCGCGTTCGGCCGAATTTTCGCACAGATGACGCTTGATCGCGGCATTGACGAAAATCCGTTCGACTTCCGGCATGCGCGCCGCCGTTTCGAGTATACGATCATGGCGCTGCGTCCACTGGGCATCATCGATGCGGTCGATGGCAGTCCTTACCACTGACGGAGCGCTCCATTTTTCCCGTTCTTCCATCGTCAATGATCGCAAGGTAGCCTTATGCGATATTAAATACCAGATATCGACATCGAGACCGGTTTGATGGCTGCGGTGTCCGGTCAAAGTCGGGCCGCCTCGAGGCTGTCCCAAATCTCCGATCAATAGAGTTCCCCAGCCTTGCGCCATGGCTTCACGCCCCATGTTTTCGATGAATTGAATCAAGTCGGGATGGCCGTAATAGCGTTTGCGTGACAAACGCATCACTTGATACCCCTCACCCCTGAACGGCAACGATACCGCACCACGAATACACCCGGCCGTATAGTCGCCAATACTTTGCGCAATACCGCGGGCCGGCGCAGGCTCTGTCACTTTGGCCCATTTCTGTAATGCAGGATTTGCTGCGGCAAGCATCGCAATAATCCATAAAGAGATGATGATTAATAGTTTTTTCATGGGAGCGAATTTGGATGACTGATGGTGAAGATAGAGCTGCGTTTCTCATTGGTCTCAGGCGCTAGCGCTTGTCGTTATAGATAAGAACCTTTCATACCCGACGGTAAACGATTACCCATCCTAGAGTTTACTGCCATTAGGTTAAGTCGTTGACTATTCAGCATTAGTGGCTTCGAAAGTCGCGATGCAGGCATCGCTCCCACATTAGCTTCAGCTAGGTAGAAGCGATCCTTGAAGCGCCCCCGTGCCAGAGGGAGCATGGAAGCCATAATGTTTTTTATTCGTTATTTTCCATCTTGCTCGGAGAGCACTCGTTGCCGTGTAAAGTAATCCTGCAAATAGCTATTGAAGCGGCGCACGGCAATGGACCGGGGCTGAAGCGAAGTGAATTCTTGCATCGGGATATCCTCGCCGACGTGCATTGCAAGATGAAAGCGCCGGCGGGGAATTTGATACCATTTTTCGGCCTTGGTCAGCGTACTGGGATAACAGGACATCGTCACAGGAGTTACGATCGCATGCGCTTGTATTGCGATGCTAGCCGCGCCGCGTTGAAACCGGTAGGGTTTTCCGGGCACCGAGCGGGTGCCTTCCGGAAAGATGATCATTGTGCCGCCCGACTGCAGTCTTTGCACGCATTCGTCTATCATGACTTCAGGGTCGCCGTTGCTGATATAGCCGGCATTGAGGATCGGCCCCCGCATGAACGGATTGCGCCAAAGACTGGCCTTGACGATGCAACTGGCTTGGCTGATTCGGCTGATTAGAAAGACGATGTCGACCAATGTCGGATGATTGGCAACGATCAATTGCCCGGGCCTATTGAGTTTTTCCAGCCCTTCGATCTTGTAGGTCATTACGCCGATGCGATGCATCAGGCCGATGAATGCGTAAAAACTGTAATGAACGACTTGTTGGCCCCGGCGGATCTTACTCTCGTGAGTTCCTGGAATGATCGACAACACCGGAAAAACCAAAACCCATAACAAGAATCCGCCAGCGCCGAAGGTAAAAAAACTGAACCCGGTACCAAACAAGCGCCAATAATAATTCAGCCGCTTAATTTGAGGCTGATGGCTTTTCGTTATTCGGTTTAATGTTCGGCTGACGCTTTGAATCATTATCAAACAGGTTATTTTTGTGTCCGAAAATTCGGGAGCGAAGTGTCTTCGGCTTAGACAAATTTCAAGGTAATTATTCACACCTCCCTATCGTTCCTACGCTCCAGCGCTCGTTGTTATACAGAAATTGTAGGGTACGCTGTGCGTACCTTCATGCCGTTAACTACCCTGATCAAACCATAAAGGCTTGTGTTAAGTTTGGTGGGGTTACCATGGCACGCACAGCGTACCCTCCGGCACTCCAACATTTGCGTGCTTTTGTCATCGCGCAGGATGGCCAACAATGTACCTCAAAGCGATATGTATAAATCTTAGATACCATCTTAGTCAATGTGACCCCGACACGATTAATTGTCACCTGGCTTTCCCGGCTTAGACGATGAGTGCTGTATTTTATAGAAGCGGTCTTATGCCCCCGGCACATTATTAACCATGGTGCCGAGATAGTCGACGAATTCTGTTAAAAACACAATCAATTCATCAATTCTATCTTTCAAATCATGCAAGAAATCGCGGTGATGATGATGTTCCTCAACATAGAAAGACAGCCCCATATAGATCGTATTCGAACCCATTACGATCATGATCAAGGCCGCCGTTTTCAACATCAAGCCTCTGAAATGCGCACTCATCTTACCGAACGCGACACTGATGAACAGCATCATCGGCAGCGTTCCGGCACCGAAAGTCAGCATCAACAATCCGCCCTCGGCAATGGTTGTAGCGGATGTAGCCTTAACGGCCATTGCAAACGTCAATGGGCACGGCATCAAGCCGTTCAACAACCCGGCAATCAGCGCGCCGACGACCGGACCTTTGGTGCTGGCAGATGCATAGCCCTTGCGTAACACATTCATCGGAATCAATCGAATCGAGCCTTGAAACGGTATCCATCCGAGAATACCCAAAGCCAAAAGGATCACGACTGCGCCGATCACCATTTGCAGCAGACTTTGCAATTTGCCAAACAGGCCGCTCGAAACCAACACGACTCCGAGCGAGGCGGCGGCGAAGCCGACCATCGTATAAACGAAAATGCGCGCGAGTTGATAGGCGAAATATGGGAGATAGCTTCTGGACGGTCCTGATTTCATGAAGTAACCGGAAACCAATGCGCCGCACATTCCCAAACAATGTCCGCTGCCCAACAATCCGGCCATAAAAGCCAGACTGTAGTCGAAACCGCCGGCTGCAGCAATATGATGCATGCCGTGATCCATTGTCGAATGATCCATTTGAAATCCTATTTTTTACCCAAGCGCAACGAATTGACGATCACGGACACCGAACTCAGCGCCATCGCCGCCGAGGCGATCATCGGATTAAGCTTACCCAAGGCCGCGACCGGAATCGCGACCGTGTTATAACCGAACGCCCAAAACAAATTTTCCTTGATAATGCGAATCGTATCGGTACTAAGTTCGATTGCATCGGTTACTTTGGTAATATCGCCGCTGACTAGCGTCATATCGGCCGACTCGATCGCGATATCGGTGCCGCTACCGATCGCAAAACCGACATCGGCCGCCGCCAGTGCCGGCGCGTCATTGATGCCGTCACCGATCATACCGACATGGCGACCCTGTTGCTGGAATTCGTGAATAATCGCGAGCTTGTCTTCGGGCTTGGCGTTCGCGACAACCGTTTCGATACCAACTTTTGCGGCTATATAATTAGCCGTTTTTTCGGTATCGCCGGTCACCATCAGTGTATGTACACCCATTTTATTCAATCGTGCGATCGCTTTGCCCGCTTGTGGCCGCGGCTTATCGGCAATACCGAAAACCGCCGACTCCTTTCCGTTTATCGCCATAAACACGGGCGTCTTACCTTGCCCGGCATATTCGCCGGCCGTTTTCGATAAAGCATCGATCGAAACACCTTGGTCAACCAACCACCCTCTATTGCCCAATAATAAATTTTTCCCCCCGACTTCGGCTAATATGCCTCGTCCGGTTTCGCTCTTGAAATGACTGCATTCCTGCAGGATCATCGAACGTTCTTTGGCATAGTCTACGATCGCTTTACCGAGAAAATGCTCCGAATTGTTTTCTGCCGACGCAGCCAATATCAGGACTTCCTCATCGTCTATTCCGGAAATATTGAGCCACTCGCTGACTTTTGGTTTACCTTCGGTAATCGTGCCGGTCTTATCGAACACGATCGCATCGAGCTTGGCCGCCAGTTCCAGACTTTCGCCGTTGCGGATATAAACACCTTCGCGCGCCGCGCGGCCGGTACCCACCATGATTGCCGCCGGAGTCGCCAAGCCTAATGCACAAGGGCAAGCAATCAATAACACGGTAATCGCATTACCGAAGGCATGCGCGAACGGCGCACCAACCAGCAACCACCCGCCCATCGTCAAGCCTGAAAAAACCATGACCGAGGGCACGAACACCGCCGAGATTCTATCGACCTGTTTCTGAATCGGCAATTTGGCTGCCTGAGCCTGATCTACCATGTGTACGATACCGGCCAGCACGGTGTCCATACCGACCGCAGTCGCACGTATCTTCAATACGCCGCTGCCGTTGACGCAGCCTCCTATCACTTTTTGACCGACTTCCTTGACGACCGGTAAACTTTCGCCTGTCACCATCGCTTCGTCGACCGTCGAAACGCCATGAATCACTTGGCCGTCGGTCGGTATTTTTTCACCTGGACGCACCAATAAAATATCGTCGATTGCGATATCGTCGACATCGATCGTGACTTCTTCGCCGTCGCGCAACAACGTCGCGGTTTGCGGCTGCAAATCGACTAATTTTCGGATCGCCTCTCCGGCCTTGCCCTTCGCATTTTCTTCGAGATAGCGCCCCAACAAGACAAAGGTAATGATCGCGGCGGCCGCTTCGAAATAAATGTGACCTCTGTTTCGAAACAACGCCGGCAAACTATAACCGTAGGCGGAACCGACGCCCAATGCTATCAATGAATCCATGTTGGCCGCTCGGTGTTTCGCCAAACGAAAAGCCTTGCTGAAAAACTGCCAGCCGGACCAAAATACGACCGGTGTTGTCAAACCGAATTGCAGCCAATGCAGCCAGCGCGACGACGGCATGCTCATGCCGACCGCAACAACGGGCAGACTCAATATTCCCGACCAAACGAAACGGCTTCGTGCCGTCAAAATACGTTGCTGTTCTTTTTCAATCAGAATTTTGCGTTGCGACAAGGTATCCATCGCATAGGTTTTGTAACCAAGCGACGCCACTCTTACACCAACTTCATCCTTATCGAGCTGCCCATGGACGGTTAAAGTTTCGGTACCGAAATTGACGCTGGCTTGCTTGATCGCCGGATCGCGTTTCAGAACCATTTCGATTAGCAAAGCGCACGACGCGCAAGTCATGCCTTCGACGGCAAGATCGACTTCTTGTAGGGGACCGTCAAAGTCTTTCTTTCTTGCTTGATGGTCGATGCTTTGTTTATGGGCGATGTTGCCCAGGACCGCATCGATCAAAATCAGTAAATTCTTTTTCGGTAGACTGGCCGGGTCGAATTCAATCACAACCGAACCCAGCGAAAAAACTGAACGTACCGCTTTGATTTCCGATCGCTTTTTTAGAAGGATTTCAAAAATGTAACCCCGTTCTTGGTCTTTTTTTAGTATTGGAGATTCGATCCGAATGCGCCGGGATAATTGATGAACAAGCCGGAAGTTTTTAAAAGTCACGCTTTGGGAATCCATATCGATTTAGACAGTAATATCAAGCCAGTGAATAACAACAATCGCTGCGATTTAAAAAATATGCCGCACAAGGCGGCATAGAAATAAAGAATTTATTTTTTACGTGACCGTATCAATAAATAAAACATATAGAAGATCGCCATCCATTCATAACGATATTTGAATGGCTTCACGATCCATTGCTGGGTAATGTGCTGCCAATGTAACTTGATTAAAAACAGCACTAAAATATCGTTCAAAAAGTCGATAACGGCTTTTTCAGGATCGCTTAAAAATGCCTTGGGTTTTTTTAAACCTATTTTTCCAACGACTTTAGCCGCATGCACTGTATCTTTGGCATCGGTGTATTTTTGCTTAAACCAACTGAGGGGGCCCGGCTTGGCTTTATTACGAATCGCTCGCCCCTTCCAGAGTCTCGATTCGGCCATCGGCTTCGGATTAAAAATCCCCGCTTTCTCACTATCCGCCAGGATTTGATACAACTGCTTGACGAGTGATTCGAACTCGCAAATCGTTTCTTGAAAACGTATCGATAATTTTTGTTGCCGCCGATATAGCACGACCCGATAAACTCCTTCGAGTTCAAGCAATTTTTCGGTCAACGCTTTAGCCGCTGCGGAATCGCAGGCTTCCGAGGGAATTTGAAACCTGACGTGCCCGCTCTCCCGATAACGCAACACAAAATTTCTTTGGATAGCCATAATTCAAACATTGCCTTAGTAGAAACAAAAACGGGCGTTCCGACAAATCAGTACAGAACACCCGTTAAATACTCCGCATAAACAAATTCGCGGATCTATTCGACCCTTTTATCGATTAATGCAGTCACTATCGCTTATATCTTTATCAGCGTCGAATAAAATAATCTTGCCATAACAAAATATGGCCGAAGTATACCCATCGTAGATAAAAATTCGGCGCCTCCTCGGGCACTGCCGAAATTTGAAGTGCGAAAGGTATATATACGCTATTATTCTTTTGTTTCTGCAACGATATCTTCTAAATTTTCTTTTTGTTGCAAAACAAAATCTTTTCCGGCATCGACCACTTTCGTGGTTCCCGAAATAATTTCCTTACGGTATTTATAGATCACGTAACCGGCGGCTACACCTAAGCCAAAAACCAATAACGGATGCTTGGCTGCTTTACCGAGCAATTTGCTTCCGCCTTGAACCGTGGCGGAGGCCATCGAACCTTTAACAATTTCTTTAGACATGGAATTCATCCCCTGTTGTGCGGTTTTGCCGTGCACATGTTTCATTTAATCTTTTCCTTAATTATTTAAATTGATGATAGAAGTTGGCTTACTCGGACTTTTCGGGTTCAGGTAGAATTTGATCCTCGTGCAGCATTTGATAGATTCCTTTGCACCCTTCACAACAAAAATCTTTATCACCTTCATTGGTTTTCAACGTGAACCCCGGCGTCTCCACCGTTAAACCACATAAATCACAAGCTTTTTTGGTATCGTTCATTCTGAATTCTTGATTTCATTTCCTATCGGCCGATATTAGCAAAATAAATTTTACACAACAAGCGCTTACTGTAAGGGCTAAAGCAAGTTCATGAGAACTAATAACAATTTAATTTAACAAAGGTTGTTGCTTGATAAGAAAAGTATAGAACGCCCGAAAAAGGCAGGGAACTAATCATAAAACAAACTTCGGCGCCGGAAGCCCGTTAAAAAACGCTCCGGCGCCGAAGTTTGACTAGCAAAGGGAATAATTACGAAGCGGCCGTTTTTGTCGATGATCGATAAGCGCCGCTCGCGGCACGATTTGATGCTTTCATTAACGCGATTCTTAATGCACCGGTTAAGCTTGCACCCAAGCCTAACCGCATTGCCAAAGCCGGCAACACTATCATGGATGCTACAGCTAAACCCGCACCCACTAACAGAGCGCCATTGTTATCAACATTGACTTCAGTTTCCACACGCGTTAAATCTTGACTCATTTTTTTCACCTCTGTAGACAATTAGGCAATTTACTCAGTACCATGAACATATGCAGAATAAATGCCAACTTATAACTATATGATTTTACAGAATAAGGAAAACGATCATAAAGGAGTTGATAAAAAAATAGGTTAAATAACACTGTTTTATTGCGTCATTTGACTTATTTTTAGAAACAGACTGTTTCATTTCCGCCCTACTCCCTTTTGATTAAAAAACCGTCCAAGAATAAAAGGTATGGGATGTGTCGATCGAGGCAAGCCAGTCTTTGTATTGCGGATATAGAAGCACTCTGCGCCGACATCAGGTACGATCAGCGTAGCCTACAATTCACTTTGAATTTTTAATTGTTTCCGGTAGCGATGGGAGCTTTCAACTTTTACCGAATGCAGAGCCTAATAAAATGTAGAGCCCATGAACTAAGCCATTGAATTATAATAGTTAGATTGATAGCAATGAAAGAGCGCACAGTTATCGCATACAATACAAATAAACCCATTATTTTTTCCATAGACTATGCCGCATTTACTATTTTCACTCAGAGGGGTACCAGAAGACGAGGCCGAGGAAGTACGCGAACTTCTAAGCGAACATTCGATCGACTTTTATGAAACGTCGGCAGGTAACTGGGGAATTTCGATGCCGGCTTTATGGCTTAATGATCAAACCCAACTCCAACAAGCACAAATCCTGCTGCATCAATATCAAAAGCAGCGCGCGCTGACCCAACGAGCACTGTACGAACAACTTAAAAAAGAAGGCAAAGCGCCAACACTTTTAGGCAATCTTAAGCATAATTCTATACGCTTGCTGGTATATCTTGCCGCTATCGGATTGGTACTTTATGCATCCATAAAGCTGATATTCGAATTCGGCTTTACAGTGCCTTAAGCGGTCATTTGGGCATCCGACTCGAAACATGAATGTGAAAAGCTAAGCTTTGCCATCTCTGCACAGGATTTCGCTGATACCTGGCGGAAGCTATGATGGCAAGATACCTTATTAAAACTGTGTTAAATAACACGGTTTTAATAAGGTTCAAATATAAATTCTTCGACGTGATTCTGCCCAGCATCCTTCCATTAGACGTATTCCATGGCGTTGCGCATAAGCGGCTACTCAATCATCAACTGCCAAAACCGCGAACAAGCTTTGCAAAAACGACTTCTTTTTTACTCGACGCCTATTTTCCACACATGAGTCAACAACTTACGCGATCGGAATACACTTTTTGCTTGGCCCTTTGCGAAACATTGTTAAGAATTTTGATACGCACCTCATCATCGACCACCCCCCACGATTTGATTTCTTCGAGCGTGCGATAGCAACCTAAACAAACATCGGCGTCATCAAGACAGCAATTACCGACACAAGGGGAATCGATGCGTTGACGCTGAATCATTTGAGTTTTACCGCAGTTCCGTAAGCCATGATTTCAGACGCATTCGCCATGATCGCACTGGTCGTAAACCGAATATTAACCACCGCATCGGCGCCGCGACGCTGCGCTTCGGCCACCATTCTTTCAATGGCAAGATCCCTGGCGTCGGCTAACATTTCAGTGTAGCCTTTAATTTCGCCGCCAACCAATCCTTTTAAAGCCGCCATGAAATCGCGCCCTACATGCTTGGATTGCACAATATTGCCCACTACTACGCCCAAGTTTTCAGTAATCTCTCGTCCCGGCACATCCGGTGTCGTTGTAAAAATCATTGTTAATTTTCCTTTTTAAATAAAAGCCTAGGCCCGCCGCTTACAAACAGGCAAAAAACTCGATTAGCACACCGCCGTAAATTTTATGTCATCCGGTAAGGCGGCATCTGAATCGATTCAATTCGCCGACCGGTCATCGTTATCACCCCAATATAACGATCATCGCCCGAAGCCGAGAATTCGAATTCGAAAGAACGCATCAACCTTAACTTACCGAACTCATCTCTTTTAAAAGTCATTCGACTTAATGCGACACAATCGTCCAACATTTGCACATCCATATCCGCACAGTGTTTTCTTGCGGCCAGATAAACATATTCTCTAATAGACAAAGCATCCGACCAACAAAAAAGAGCTACAATCAATAAAAAAATCAGAAGCACTTCAACTTGCATTGGTCGACCCTAAAATTGAGTTTTAGTGTAAAGATCGATTGATTCCTCTAATGCGACCTAACAATCTGCAATCTATCCGAATTTTATCGGCTTAGCAAACAAGGTATACTTCGCTTGGCCATGTTATTAAATTTTATTTCAACGGGTAGTGAGCAATTTCGAACATGTTATACCTTTCGCGCTTCAAATTTCGGCGATGCTTAAGGAGGCGCAGGGGTAATCGGCAAAGGCTATGCCAGCATGGAGCTGGCATAGAGCATGGACGTATTCACCCAGCACCTAAATTCCATAGCCTTTTGGCTATGGTAACTATCTTGCATAATTCATCCAGCACCTAAATAAGCCATGATTTTGAATCATTGCCAAAGACCTATAGAATTTAGGTGCTGGGTTCACGGCGCACTTTGACGGTCACCCCGGCGCCGAATTTTAATCTACGATGGGTATACTCCCTAAATTTATAGTCAAAAATTGACTAATTTTATGAAGGTACGGAGTATGTCTAGCAAAGAGATGACGAGCAAAGTAGATAACAGTACTCATGCCTAAACCTTCTTCTTTCCAACGCGCACGAGAAGCTCCGGACCTCCCTACAGGCACGATCAAATTTATCCTGTACTGTATTAGCAGTTTCCCGGTTTTATTGATGTTAATGTTAATTCTCGAGACCGGACAGGCGGCATGCAATATTCTGGTTCCTTATGCAGTCAAGGCTATTATGGATGGCGTGGCTTCATTGAGCGGGGACACCGGCCCGGTACTGAAAACACTGCGACAACCATTGCTATTGCTGGCAGGCTTAGCTTTGGCCGAAATCATCTTCAGTCGAACCAGCGGTGCATTGCTGATTATTATCGGACCTCGTTTGCGGCAAAGAACCACTCAAAAACTTTTTGCTTATTTGCAGTATCACTCGGTTAGTTACTTCGGCAATCACTTTGCCGGAGCACTAGCACATCGCATTAGCGAAACAGCGACCAGCGTTAATCATACGACGTGGTCGGTTTTGTGCGAATTTTGGCCAATTACGGTAACCTTTATCGTTTCAATTTTTTTATTGCTTGAAGTTAATCAAGGACTAGGACAATACGTTGCAATCTGGGTATTGGCCTATATTGCCATTTCTTATTGGCTTGCCACCCGTTGTCAGCATTACGCAAAAAATTACGCAGCGACTCGCAGTCAGGTCAACGGCAAAATCGTCGACGCGGTCAGCAACATGCTTAGCGCAAAGTTGTTTGCCCGTCTCAATTACGAGCGCCGTTATTTGAACGAATATTTGGAAACCGAAGTTCGGGCCGGACGCAGGACATTTTGGTATATGGAACGGGTCCGCTGGTTTCAATTCATTGCCGCCGCCGCACTCAAGATAGGGACGGTCTACTATGCGCTCACACTTTGGGATGGCGGCATAATCAGTGTCGGCGACTTCACAATGAGCATTGCTTTGGCGTTATTGATTATCAGCGACGCCCGTAATCTAACCCGACGATTTTTAGAGTTTTTCGAATATGTCGGCAATGTTGCCAACGGCATCGATACCATCGTTCGACCTCACGATATTGTCGACAAACCTGAATCTGCGCCTCTAAACGTGACAAATGGCCGGATCGAATTCCGTCATGTTCGTTTCGGTTACGATCCCTCGCACCCGGTTTTCGAAGACTTAAACGTCATCATCGAACCGGGGGAACGGGTAGGTCTAGTTGGTTTTTCCGGGTCCGGAAAATCGACCTTTGTCGCGCTAGTGCTGCGCAATTACGAGCCTCAAGAGGGAGCAATTCTAATCGATGATGTCGATATTGCCGATGTAACTCAAGATTCCTTGCATGAACAAGTCAGTCTGATTTCTCAGGATCCGAGCTTGTTTTACCGCAGCCTCAAAGAAAATATCGGTTACGGAAAACTAAATGCGGAGGATGCGGAAATAGCCGGCGCTGCTCATCTCGCGCATGCAGAGGAGTTTATCAAAGACATGAAAGAAGGTTACGATGCCCTAGTAGGGGAACGCGGAGTCAAGCTGTCCGGCGGACAGCGTCAACGCATCGCCATTGCTCGCGTCATGCTGAAGGATGCGCCGATTCTAATTCTTGACGAAGCTACATCCAGTTTAGATTCGGTCACTGAAAAAACCATTCAAGAAAATCTCGACCGAGCCATGGGTCGTAAAACCGTCATCGCTGTTGCGCATCGATTATCGACGATCGCCCATCTGGACCGCATTTTGGTCTTCGACAACGGTCACATTGTCGAGGACGGCAGCCATAATGAATTACTGGGTCGAAAAGGATTTTATCATCGGCTTTGGTCAATGCAGGCAGGTGGTTTTTTGCCGGAAGAGGCTGTTAGCTATTAGCTATTAGCTAAATAGAATAAACCGCATTTGTCGTTGAACAAGTAGAGCAAAAATTGTTCTGACAGTTATTGCTTTACTAACCGACGGTTCGATCAATTTGATGTGCGATAGATCGCTTTACAGACTAGCCAAGCAAAAACTAACAAAACGGTCGTGAAAAAAGTTAAAATGTGCGGCTTTTAACTCTCCGCGCACTTTCAAGCTGGATAACTATTATGTTAAGCAAATATAACACCGATGACTTAAGAATCAGTGAAACGAAAGAAGTCATTGCGCCTGTTGCGGTACACGAAGAACTGCCGATGAATGAACTCGCGGCAACCACGGTGCTGCAAACGCGCGCCGAAATACATGACATATTAACCGGAGATGACGACCGCTTGTTAGTCGTGATCGGCCCGTGTTCGATTCATAATCCGGAAGCTGCGATCGAGTATGGAAAAAGGCTCAAGGAAATCAAAGACGAATTGAAGAAAGATCTACTGATCGTGATGCGGGTATATTTCGAAAAGCCCAGAACGACGGTCGGCTGGAAAGGTTTGATCAACGACCCCGATCTGGATTCCAGCTTTGATATCAACAAAGGCCTGCATATTGCCAGGCGCTTATTGTTGGACCTGAACACGCTGGGCATGCCGGCCGCAACCGAATATCTCGATTTGATCACACCGCAGTATGTTTCCGACTTGATTTCGTGGGGGGCCATCGGCGCAAGAACCACCGAGAGTCAGGTGCATCGCGAATTGGCTTCCGGCCTATCCTGCGCGGTCGGTTTCAAAAACGCGACCGATGGTTCGATCAAAATCGCTATCGATGCGATCGGCGCTGCAATGAGTCCCCATCACTTCCTCTCATTAACGAAGGAAGGCCGCTCGGCAATATTTTCGACGCGCGGCAACGAAGATGCTCACATTATTTTGCGCGGCGGCAATGGCCAGCCCAACTACGATGCAGTAAACGTTGAAAAAGTCGCGGAAGGACTGGAAAATTCTGGGCTAAGACCGCGCATTATGATCGATTTCAGCCATGCGAATAGTTTGAAACAATATCAACGCCAGTTGATCGTCGGCGAGGATGTCGGCGGGCAAATTGCCGGTGGCGACAAACGCATCATCGGCGTCATGATCGAAAGCCACTTAAAGGCCGGACGCCAGGAAGTAATTCCCGGCAAACCATTGACTTTTGGGCAAAGTATTACCGATGCCTGCCTGGGCTGGGAAGACTCGGCACAGTTGTTGAAAGATCTTGCTGCGGCAGTCGTTGCGCGCAGAAAGACTGAAAATTGATACGGAGCGTAAATGTGAATATATTGCTAAATGGCGAACCCCGCGAATATCCGGAAGCGACAACGGTCGCACGGATTGTGGCCGATATGGGGCTAAGCGGCAAGCGCATCGCGGTTGAGTTGAATAAAGAAATCCTGCCGTTCGACCGCTACGAACAGCAAACGCTACAGGACAATGACCGCCTGGAAATCGTTCATGCCATCGGCGGCGGCCAGGACGATACCTTCACCGTAGCCGGTACCCGATTTCATTCGCGATTATTGGTCGGTACCGGCAAGTATAAAGACTTGGAGGAAACCCGCCTGGCTATCGAAGCTAGCGGCGCGGAAATCGTCACGGTCGCGATCCGACGGACCAATATTGGCCAAAACCCGGGCGAACCCAACCTGCTCGATGTTATTTCGCCTGATAAGTACACAATCCTGCCGAATACCGCCGGTTGCTTCACCGCCGACGATGCCGTGCGGACCTGCCGTTTGGCCAGGGAGTTATTAGGCGGTCATAAGCTGGTCAAACTGGAAGTCTTGGCCGACCAAAAAACCTTATTCCCCGATGTCGCCGAAACGTATGTCGCGGCGGAATTATTGGTCAAGGACGGCTTCGATGTGATGGTTTATACCAATGATGACCCGATTGCCGCGAAAAGACTGGAGGATATCGGCTGTGTTGCGGTGATGCCATTGGCTGCTCCGATCGGCTCGGGGTTGGGCATTCGTAATCCATACAACATTTTGACCATCGTCGAGAACGCCAACGTACCGATTCTGGTCGACGCCGGCGTCGGCACGGCTTCCGATGCCGCTATCGCGATGGAGCTCGGCTGCGATGGCGTGCTAATGAATACCGCAATCGCCGCCGCCCAACATCCGGTCATGATGGCTGAAGCGATGAGAAAAGCGATCGAAGCCGGTCGCCTAGCATTTTTAGCCGGACGCATGCCAAGAAAACGTTTCGCTTCGGCTTCGTCGCCGATCGACGGTTTGTTTCTTTAATATTACCGTATTGGATCACTTAGCTTTTTTCTTCGCCAAGCAACAGGCATTCGCACAGAAATGTTGTATTACGCGTCATTAACCCAGCTGACTCAGTCGCATTCGTTAATATTGCAATATAAACGTCACACTCCGTCAACATGAATTCCCTTGAATTATCCAACGCCGGCAAAATCCGAAGCTTTTCGCGGCGTCAAGGCCGTATCACCGCTGGACAGCAGCAAGCACTCACCGATTTCTGGGATAAGTACGGCCTGGAGCCCGGTATCGAATGCCGTTTCAGCGAAATTTTCGGGCGGGAAGCGCCGGTTATCGTTGAAATCGGTTTCGGAAACGGTGATAGCCTAGCTGACATGGCCGAGGCAAATCCCGATTGCGATTACATCGGCATTGAGGTGCATAGACCGGGCGTCGGCCACCTGATTATGCAACTGGAAGCGCGCGAACTGAGCAATGTGCGAATTTTTTGCCATGATGCAGTCGAGATTCTGGCACGATGCATCTCCGATCAAAGCCTAGCGGGCGTTCATTTGTTTTTTCCCGATCCTTGGCCGAAAAAACGTCATCATAAACGGCGTATCGTCAAACCTGCATTCGTCAATTTGATCACGGCAAAGTTGACACGAGGAGGTTATTTTCATTGCGCGACGGATTGGGAAAACTATGCCGAGCATATGCTGGCGGTATTATCAAATGCACCGGATCTTGATAATGCCGAAGCCGGCGGAGGATTTAGCGAGCGCCCCTCTTATCGGCCATTAACTAAATTCGAAAACCGTGGACTCCGCCTCGGGCACCGTGTTTGGGATTTGATTTTTAGGAAAAACTAGGTATAGGTGTAAATAAAAATAGGCGCGAAAGGCAATTGTGTCATTCAACATCACCGAGACGAAAAATCATACAACAGTGTCACACAACCGAAGCGCCCCCGCTCATCCAACCACTATTAACTTCTCACTGTTCACTACCAGCAGACATATCCAATTGCATCGCTTTGATGATCGTTGCCAATTCGCTTCGCTGTCTTTTTAACGGCTCTAGCTCTTGCTCCAGAATCGCTATATTTTCGGCAACGCTTCCTTTGGATTCATTAATTTTCCTTAGCATTTGCAAACGCCCTTCAATCTGTTTTTTATGATCCTTGATTTGATGCATCAACGGTGTCAACACGCTGTTACTCCAGGCGGCGGCATCTTTTTGGGCATGTTTCATAATATTTCGCGCTTTACTAATTAACGTACTATAAAGCTTGTTAATTACAATGCTTTGTTCGGTCAATGTGGTTTTTGCGCTGGTCCGGAATGCTTCGCCTTCTTCAAAGATCTGTTCTAATTCGAACTGGTATTGCTTAATCGAGAAAAGCTGCGGTTCGATTTCCTTGAAACCGTATTCGTCCTGAAACTTTTTATGAATCGCTTTAACCAAACGGCGCGTTTCATTAGTCGTATCGACTGCATCCTGCAATAAGTCCCGTAAATCGTCGAACAACTTACGAATTTGCTGCTTCATGCCGTAAGTCGTTAAACTCTTGGTCATATCTTCCCGAGTCTGCCGGATGATCTCGTCGACTTTCTCCTTGGCAAACGAGTCAATCAGGATTTTTGCCTGTACACTAAAAACCTTACGGCTAGCTTGAAAGTTTTCGACATTAACCATGTAATGCTGTTGCCTGTCGCGGGTTTCGGCCATCAACTTTTCGGTCATTTCATGGTTTTCAAAGTCCAACTTCTTGAACTCCTCCAATTGCTTGGTCGCATTGGCTAGCTTACCGTCGGTAAGATTAGACGATTCGCCCACCAAAAAACCGATATCTTTTTTAATCGTACTGAGTAATATTTGCCGTCGTTGCTTCAGAATGTCTTCGGACAAATATTTTTCCAAGGAATATAACCGGCTTTTCTCGAGCAACACGTCATCGGATTTTACCTTCGCCAGCAGCGCTTGCTTTGCCGATACCGGAAAGATTGATGATTCGTCGATATTTAAAATTCCGGCCGATGTGCTAATTTGCGATTCTATGGCGGCGTCATAACCCGTCTCACCGGCTAGATCGTCCCACATCGAATCGATTTTGTTCATGACGACAGCCAGCCCATGCTTTCTCCCGCCCCTAGCGCTACAGACATGATTACGCCACATCTCCAAGTCGCTTTTAGTCACTCCGGTATCGGCAGCTAGGACGAATATGATTGCCTGAGCACTTGGGAGCATATTCAACGTCAGCTCAGGCTCGGTACCTAATGCATTTAAGCCCGGCGTGTCCAGAATACAAAGCCCTTCCTTCAATAACGGATGCGGAAAACTGATTAATGCATGGCGCCAGCATGGAATTTCAACGGTCTCAGGATTAACGACCCCTTGCTCGGCAGCTTCACGCTCGTTCCATAATCCCAATTTATCCGCTACATCCCTTGGCACGGTCTTGGTGGCGATCAACTCTCTAAATGCTTCTTGCATTTGCGTCGGAGAATCGAAATTTAAATCAATTTGTGTCCAGCGAGCGGGATTGTTTTTATATTCGGCCAGCGAAATATCTTCTAAGCGACTTTCTATATTCAGCAAACGAATATAACTGCCTCCCTCTTCGTCATAAAATACTTCGGTGGGCGACATCGTTGTCCGACCAGGGGTTGAAGGCAACAATCGGACACCGGTTTCGGCAAAAAACAAAGCATTGATCAGCTCCGTTTTGCCGCGCGAAAACTCCGCAACAAAAGCCAGCGTAACGCGGTCCGATTCTAAGCCATTAAGGATATTCAAAATTGTCCCGGTGCTATGAACATCGTTCATCCCATAACGGATACGCCATTCTTGATACATTTCAATCGCTTGTATCAACTGACTGCGCCACTGCGAATATTCATGCAGCTGTTCTTTAAATTCCGGGTTCCTCATGGCTGGCCTTTTTTTCGGTCATTAGTCTGCAAGGTGATAAGGTCGCTTGAGTCTTTCACGCAACCGTAGCGAACGAAGTATAACGATGTAATGCGGGTAAGTGTAGACCATATCGTTGAATCTGTTAGTCACGCACAATTATTTTTAAATACCGTATTGTTTGCGGTATTCGATAATTTCATGAACTGGATAGCCTAGATCCCGAACAGTTTCCAAATATTCAATAATCTGTTCGAGTGAAACGATACTTTGGACAGGCATATCATACGTTTTTCTGACTTCTTGTGTAGCGGATTGCCCATCCGGGCTTTTTTCCTGCCGATCCAGCGCGATAAGCACTCCCGCAGGATAAGCACCCTCTCCGTTAATAATGGCGACGGACTCGCGCACAGACGTCCCAGCCGTAATCACATCATCCATAATCAGAACCTTCCCGAACAAAGGCGTACCGACGATCACTCCGCCCTCGCCGTGATCCTTGGCTTCCTTGCGATTGAATGCAAACGGCATATCTCTTCCGGTTATTCGAGCATAAGCGATCGAAGTCGCACTAACCAGCGGAATGCCTTTATATGCCGGGCCAAACAACATATCGATATTTAGTTTGGACTCCAGCAAGGCCCGCGCGTAAAACTCTCCCAATTTGCCCAATTTCGCACCGGTATCGAACAATCCGGTATTGAAAAAATAAGGACTCATACGCCCCGATTTTAATTGAAATTCACCGAATTTGAGCACGCCGCAGTCCAGGGCATACTGAATAAACTCTTTTTGGTAATCAAGCATCGCGTTTCTTTATGTAATAGTTTGAAAGATAAGTTATAAATTATCCTAAAGGATAATCATTCAGCGAATGAATTTTTCAAGGATGGTATCGAGAAAATTCCAACCGTGCTCGGAGCAACGGTAATGACCATCCGTAAAATCGACCAAGCCTTGTGCGATACATTGCTCAAGCCCCGGTTGCAGGCTGTCGAGACTCAATCCCGTAGCGGCTCGATAGTGTACTTCGGTAAAACCCTCCTTAAGTCGGAAATGATTCATCGCGAATTCAATAGGAAGATTATCGGCTTCGCACAAAACGGGCTTTTCCTCTCCAAGGGTGTGCATATACAACTCGGGACTTTTAGGTTTAACGCTACGATAAACCTCGAAAGGCAACGCCAAACTCATTTTACCGTGCGCACCTGCGCCGATCCCTAGATAATCGCCGAATTGCCAATAATTGCGGTTATGTCGGCACTGAGCGCCCAGCTTACTGTAAGCGGAAATTTCGTACTGCCAATAGCCCGCGCTTTCTAACAGTGCTTGGCATTGCATTTGCCCGGCAAAGATACTTTCTTCTCCCGGCAGTTGCGGCGGAAACTTATGAAAATAAGTATTCGGCTCCAACGTCAACTGATAAAAGGAGATATGAGTCGGATTGATATCTATGGCGGTACGAATATCGGACAAGCTGCTATATCCGGAAATTTCCGGCAAACCGAACATTAAGTCTAGATTGAAATTGGAAAAGCCGACACGTTGCGCAATTTCCGCCGATTGAATCGCCTCCGCCGCCGAATGAACCCGTCCCAATTTTTTTAATTGTGCATCATTAAAACTTTGCACCCCGATCGATAATCGATTAATCCCGATAGCTCGAAATTCAGCGAATTTACCACTTTCAAAGGTACCCGGATTGGCTTCGAGCGTAATTTCGGCATTTTCGGCTAATCGCGTTTGACGCCTAATACCGCAAAGCAATCGATCGATCGCTTCGGGTGAAAACAAACTGGGCGTTCCACCGCCAATGAATATCGTCTCAATGGGCTGTCGAACAATAAAACGCGTCAAATCGAGACTCAAATCTTGCAACAAGGCATCGATATAGCGTTTTTCGGGTAACTCAGCCTTGACCGCATGAGAATTGAAATCGCAATAGGGGCATTTTTTGATGCACCAAGGTATGTGGATATATAAACTTATCGACGGCAAGATTTTTTTGCACAATATGGAAGATGAGATATTTTAACATCGAAACTATTGTAAACGCTCGCTTTCCCTTTTGCCTGGCGAGAAATTAGTCTTGTTTAACATTCACAGTTTCAGCAGCGATAATTAAGCAATAAATATGGCATTTTGACGAAGCTGCTTTCGGAATTGATGCTGATAGATTTAAAGAGTATGTTATGGGATAGGGAAAGCACTTGGGTCGTTGACGTCTTATACCTTTCGCACTTCAAATATCGGTAGTGCCTAAAGAGGCGCCGCGGTGTTCGGTCGATTTTTGCTCCTGCAAAATCGACATTCACGCCATACTTTGACGGTCACCCCGGCGCCGAATTTTGATCTACGATGATGGGTATAATTACAACGAATTCGATTATCCATCAAAACTTCCAAAATGTGTTCCTATATTTTCCACTTCCAGTCAGACACAAGCCCGTCATACCCCCACGAAAACGGAGCGCTTGCATCGATGCAGCAGGTGGGCCAATGCGGCGATCAAGTTTGGGGAGCAGAGCACATAGATATATAACAAATAAGCTCTAGCAAAGGATTGATTTTTAAACGAATTGTTGAACATCAACGTATCATTATTGGTAACACTATGCGACTATTATTGGTCGAAGACGATGAAATTCTGGGCGACGGCATACAAGCCGGCCTAACGATGGAAGGCTATGCCGTCGATTGGCTTAGGAACGGCGCGCAAGCTGATGAAGCACTGAAATCCAACAGTTATGAACTGATTGTAATGGATCTTAATCTGCCGGGTATGGACGGCTTAAACCTGCTTTCCGAGATCAGAAAACGAAAAGATGAAACTCCGGTCTTGATCTTAACGGCGCGGGACGGCATCGACGATCGAGTTACTTTACTCGATAGCGGCGCCGACGACTTTGTTGTTAAACCGTTCGATTTATCGGAAGTCTGCGCCCGCCTACGAGCACTAGCCAGAAGACAGGCGGGGCGAAGCGTCTCTCAAATCGAACACAAAGGCATCGTGCTGGATCCCGCAGCGCATACCGTCACTGTCCATAACACCCCGGTTAATTTATCGCAAAAGGAATTCGGCATTTTAAATTTTTTAATGAATAATATCGGCAAGGTCGTTTCCAAGGCACGCATCGAGGAAGCCTTATATTCCTGGGGTTCTGAAATAGAAAGCAATACTGTCGAAGTGCATATCCACCATTTGCGCAAAAAGCTAGGCTCGGATTACATCCGCACGGTCAGAGGCGTCGGCTACATCCTCGATGAGAATTAATGCGTTACTCACTTAAAGGCGTGCTGCTGTTTGCATTGCTTTCGGCAACGATAGTCATCTGGGCCGTTACGGCATATATTAGTTATAAAGTCACACGCGATGAAGTCGTAAAACTATTCAATGCGGAACTCGAACAATCGGCTCAAGCTTTATATTCGTTCGTCGGACAATTGCTCTATAAAGGCTCTCTGAATGAATTGTGGGACTTAGACAGCCCTGAAAAAACGCCGCTACCCGACCAGCAACTCACGCAATTACGTAAAAAAATATCGTTTCAATTGATCGATAAGACCGAGGGCTTGATTTTAAGGTCGAAAACCGCACCCAAGCAGCCGATGTCGCATTCGACAAACGGCTACACCAAAACCGAGGTAGCGGGACATACCTGGCATGTTTTCAGCGTTTCCAATGATGAAGACGAATATATCGTTCATGTCGGTCAACGTGACGATATCCGTCAGGAATTGAAAGACGAAATCGCCAATCATTTGATCAAACCATTATTGATCAGCTTGCCTTTATTCGGACTGGTCATTTGGATCATTGTCGGCCGCTCGCTCAAACCGGTCAATCGCCTGGCACGGCAACTAGCGAAGCGTGAGGCTAATTACCTGAAGCCATTATCGACGCGCTGGCTTCCAACTGAAATCATACCAGTAGTCGAGGCCTTGAACACTTTATTCATCCAGCTTGAGAAAGCCTTTGAAAACGAACGGCGCTTTACTGCGGATGCTTCGCATGAACTTAAAACTCCTCTCGCCGGTTTGTTGACTCAAGCCCAAGTCGCGATAAAAACAACCGATGACGGCGTCCGACAACAAGCATTAAGCCGTATTGAACAAGCAGTGAAACGCATGACCGGTCTTGTTCAACAGTTATTGACTTTTTCGCGCATCGAATCGGATCCCAGTTATTTGACAAAACAACCAATCAAATTGAGCAATGAAATTATTCAAATCATTGCCGAAATGGAGCCGGAGGCTCATAAAAAACAAATTACCATGGGCTTTGATAACGACACAGACGGTTTGGTCATGGTTAATTCGTTACTCATCACGATCTTAATAAGAAATATTGTCGATAACGCAATCAAATACACCCCAAGAGGCGGCAAAATATTGATCAGCCTAACCGCTAAAGCAAACCGCCCTTGTTTATGTGTCGAAGACTCGGGGCCGGGCATTCCGGCCGAACAGCTCGAAAATGCGTATCAACGTTTTTACCGTTGCGTCGAAACCGCCAACCATACCCAGGGCAGCGGTCTCGGCTTATCAATGGTAAAAAGAATCGCGGTCTTGCATCATGCCGAATTACAGATGACTCAATCCCGCTTTGGCGGCTTGAGTATCGCGTTACTCTTTCCGGCCCCACAAACCGATTACCCGGTTGCCCCAAACATCAATCCGGATTTTTTTAACAAGCCGCCTTATGCTTGGCATCAACTAAAAAAATAAGGCATCGCTTATCGGCATTCGATAGCATTAGGGATTGGTCATAAATATACCCATCGCAGATCAAAATTCGGTACCGGGGTGCCCGTTAAAGGCCTAGCACCTTAATTACTCAAAATAGTTAGCGATAGCCAATGGACTACGGAACTTAGGGCTGGGCCTGCCAAGCGAGCTACTAAACCCTCGACAAAGCTCATAACTCCAGGAAGTTATTTTTCACGAAATCCTTAGGCTCTTCGACAACCGTATTGCATAACTCGCCAATACCTTCGATTTCAATGCGAACCGTTTGCCCAGACTTCAAATAACCTCGCGGTTTCATTTTAACGCCGACACCCGACGGCGTGCCGGTTGCAATGACATCGCCAGGCTCGAGCGTCATTACTTGACTCAAATAAGCAATCATTTGATAGCAATTAAAAATCATGTGCCGAGTATTGGAGTTTTGACGTAATTCATCATTAACCCAGGTCTTGATCGTCAAATTATGCGGATCGATGATTTCATCCGGCGTGACTAGCCATGGCCCGAGCGGGCCATGTGTATCGAATGATTTACCCAGCGTCATCGTAGGCGAACGAGCCTGCCAATCCCTAACCGACACATCGTTGGCGATCGTGAAACCAGCGATGACTTGATGCGCTTGTTCCTGGGGCACATGACGGCAACGCTTGCCGATTACAAATGCCAACTCGCCCTCATAATCCAGTTTTTCCGATACCTTAGGCCGATGAATCGTTTCACCGCTACCGATTACACAAGTTGTTTGCTTATTGAAAAATGTCGGGTATTCGGGTTTTTCCTTACCGGTTTCCTCAATGTGTTCGGCATAATTGAGACTAATCGCCAAATATTTACCTGGTCTCGGCACCGGTGCGTGCACTTTTACCTCTGTAAATGGCAGGCGATGCGAACCTGAATCAATGAGTTTTTGCAACGCCTCCAATGCCGACGTTCCAGCACTCAGAAATTCGCTCATCGAGGCCGGAAGCGCACTGCCCCCGAAACCATCGACGACTTCATCGTCAACGACAGCACCAATTCGTGTTTGCCGATTATGCGTAAAAGTAATTAATTTCATCGTTTGCTTCGTCCTGCCATTGTAATGAGACATTAATTTTAAATGATCCGGTATAAGGAAAACACGTCTCATTGGTTTTAGTCCATTCAACCTAGTCCCTTTATACTCAAAAAATGGCTAACTTTAAGAAGGTATGGGTGTGGCTAGCAAGGATGTCGGCTTCTACCACGAATGAGCCTGACGCCATTATTCAACCCGGCATTTTCTAAACCGTTACTTTTACCTTAGAAGCGCCGCCTATTCTTATATATAATGTGCCGACCGGCGAAAGGACGGTTTCGTTTTAAGACCCGTCCGTGCGTCATCAACTTTTGCTGACAACCACAATGACACCCGAACAATTTAAACAGCATGCCCGGCAAGGCTACAACCGAATCCCGATCAGCCGGGAAATTCTCGCAGATTTGGACACGCCGCTCAGCGCTTATCTAAAACTGGCCGACGGTCCCTATTCGTATTTATTCGAATCCGTACACGGCGGCGAGCAGTGGGGCCGCTATTCGATTATCGGCTTGCCTTGTCGAACTGTCGTTAAAGTTATCGGCAATGAAATCCGGGTTGAACGAGACGGCGAAACCATTGAAATATTGATTCATGAAAACCCACTGGTCTGGATCGAAGCATTCAAAGATCGTTACAAAGTCCCCGATATCGAAGGATCGCCACGCTTCAACGGCGGACTAGTCGGTTATTTCGGCTATGAAACCATCGGCTATATCGAACCTCGACTCAAATCGACGAACAAACCGGACCCGCTTGGCACGCCCGACATATTACTAATGGTGTCCGAAGAAATACTGGTCTTCGATAATTTATCCGGAAAACTGCTGCTCTTGACTCATGCCGACCCCGAGCAAGACAATGCTTACCAAGACGCCGTAAATCGCCTGGAGGATTTGGCAGTCCGGCTACGAGAACAAAAAGCGCGTTCCGAAACTCACAAAGCGCCGAAACAAGTCGAGGAATCGCATTTCGTTTCCGGCTTCACGCAACAAGGTTTCGAACAAGCCGTGTTGAAAGCAAAAGAATACATCGTCGACGGCGATATCATGCAAGTTGTACTGTCGCAACGCTTGTCGATCCCGTATAGCGCCTCGCCGCTTAATTTATACCGCGCGTTACGTTGTCTGAATCCTTCGCCGTATATGTATTTTCTAAATCTCGAGAATTTTCATATCGTCGGTTCGTCTCCGGAGATCTTGGTACGCCTCGAAGACGGCACGGTCACTGTTCGTCCGATCGCCGGAACCCGCCCGCGCGGCGCGACGCACGAGCAAGATATTGACCTGGAACAGGAGCTGCTTGCCGACCCGAAAGAACGGGCCGAACATTTGATGTTGATCGATCTCGGCCGCAACGACGCTGGCCGCGTCTCGCGTACCGGCACCGTGCAATTGACCGACAAAATGATCGTCGAACGTTATTCGCATGTCATGCATATCGTCTCTAACGTCACTGGAGAGTTGCAAGAAGGCAAAAACGCCTTCGATGTCTTGGCTGCGACATTTCCGGCCGGCACGGTTAGCGGCGCGCCGAAAATCCGCGCGATGGAAATCATCGATGAACTGGAACCGGTCAAGCGCGGCGTCTATTCGGGCGCGGTCGGTTATATCGCGTGGTCGGGCAATCTCGATACCGCGATCGCGATCCGCACCGCTGTGATCAAGGATAAAACCCTGCACATTCAAGCAGGCGCCGGCATCGTTTACGATTCGGTGCCGATTAACGAATGGGAAGAGACGATGAACAAAGGCCGAGCCGTATTCCGAGCCGTCAGCATGGCCGAGGCAGGCTTGGAAGGAGAACAATCATGAGCGCCGTCAAACTGGTTATGATCGATAATTACGATTCGTTCACTTATAACCTGGTGCAATATTTCGGCGAACTCGGCGCCGATGTCACGGTCGTACGCAACGACGAAGTCACCGTGACAGACATCGAACGCCTGGCGCCCGATAAAGTCGTCATTTCTCCGGGGCCTTGCACACCTAACGAGGCCGGAATTTCGGTCGAAGCGATATTGAAATTCGCGGGTCGTTTTCCGATTCTAGGCGTGTGCCTCGGCCATCAAAGTATTGGACATGCTTTCGGAGGCAACATCATCCATGCCAAAAGCATTATGCATGGTAAAACATCACCGGTTTATCACAACGATATTGGAGTATTCAAAAGACTGAACAACCCGTTTACCGCAACACGTTATCATTCATTGGTCATCGATCAAGCCACGCTGCCGGAGTGCCTTGAAATCACGGCCTGGACTCAGGACGAAACCGGCAATATCGAAGAAATCATGGGCGTCCGCCATAAAATATTTGATATTGAAGGCGTACAGTTTCATCCGGAATCGATCTTGACTGAACACGGCCACGATCTGCTGCGAAACTTTTTGGACAGATAAATGAAGCTTATCCTACGGTAAAATTCGTAAAATAAACGATTCATTGATCCGATTTCCAACTACCGACGAGAATATTAGCCAAACACTATGGATCTCAAACAAGCTCTACATGCTCTCCTAACCAAGCATAATCTCAATCACGAGCAAATGCGCGATGTGATGCGCATTATCATGACCGGCGGTGCGACCGATGCACAAATCGCCGCATTCTTGATTGCGTTACGCTGCAAAGGAGAAACCATCGAGGAAATCGTCGCTGCTGTCGAAGTGATGCGCGAATTAGCCGACACCATTGAAATCAGCGGCGAGCATGTCGTGGACACATGCGGAACTGGAGGAGACGGTGCAAACACATTCAATATTTCGACGGCCAGCGCTTTCGTCGTTGCGGCAGCCGGAGGCAAAGTCGCCAAACACGGCAATCGTTCGGTTTCCAGCCGCACCGGCAGTGCTGACGTGCTGGAAGCGGCCGGTGTCAACCTGGACTTAAGCCACGAACAAGTCATCCGCTGCGTCAATGAAGTCGGCGTCGGTTTTTTGTTCGCACCGAAACATCACGGCGCGATGAAATATTCGGTCGGTCCTCGCCAAGAAATGGGCGTTCGGACACTATTCAACTTATTGGGTCCATTATCCAATCCGGCTAAGACACCGAATCAATTGATCGGCGTCTATGCAAAAGAATGGGTTCGGCCGATGACCGAAGTGCTGAAAAAACTCGGCAGCCACCATGTCATCGTGGTCAGTGCAGAAGACGGACTCGATGAAATCAGCATTGCCTCATCGACCTCGGTGGCGGAACTGAAAAACGGCAACATCAATTGCTACACGATCACGCCGGTTCAATTCGGTCTCAAACGAGGCAATCTGGAAGAACTCGCGGTCGATAGTGCCGCAGACAGTCTAGCAATGATTTACTCGGCACTCGACAATCAACCGGGACCTGCCCGAGACATCGTCGCGCTCAATGCCGGTGCGGCAATTTATGCGGCGGGCCTGACCGACAACTTACATTCCGGTGTGCATAAAGCTCAAATAGCCATTGAAAGCGGCATGGCAAAAGCGAAATTGAATACATTCATCGAATTTTCCAACGCGCTCACTTCAAGCGAATCATCATGACCGATACTCCCGATATTCTAAAAAAAATCCTAGATACCAAAGCCGACGAAATCGCACGCCGCAAGCTGAACACGACGATCGATATGCTGAGTGAAATCGCAGGCGGCGTCGAAAGCCCGCGCGGATTCGCAGCCGCGCTACAAAGCAAGGTTGCTGCAAAGAAACCCGCGATCATCGCTGAAGTCAAAAAAGCCTCGCCGAGCAAGGGCGTGATTCGCGAAAACTTCGATCCGGTCGCGATCGGCCAGGATTATGCGATGAACGGAGCCGCCTGCCTGTCGGTCCTGACCGATAAGGAATATTTCCAAGGCAGCGAAGTCTATCTGCAAATGGTTAGGGAACGCTGTCCGTTGCCGGTCTTGCGCAAGGATTTCATGATCGACCCTTACCAGGTCTTCGAAGCGCGTGCCTTAGGCGCCGATTGCATTTTGCTGATCGTCGCCGCGCTCGAAGACGAGCAAATGCATGAACTCGCTAACACCGCGAAAAAACTAGGCATGGACGTTCTAGTCGAGGTCCACGATGTGGACGAACTGCAACGCGCGCTAACGCTCGACACTCCGCTGATCGGCATCAACAACCGTAACTTGAGGACCTTCGAAACCTCGCTGCAAACGACGCTGGACCTGAAAGAACAAATACCGCAAGACCGCATCATCATCACCGAAAGCGGCATTCATACAACGGAAGACGTCAAGCTGATGACCGACCACGGCATCTATGCCTTCCTGGTCGGCGAAGCCTTCATGCGCGCGCCAAGCCCGGGCCAAAAAATGCGCGAATTGTTTGAATTGCCGTAGATTTGCTGTTTTATCTCCCTTTTTACTGAGGCATCGTATAGCTTTGTTACTGTGAAAGTTCGCAATATTGCATTCCTTATCTAATTTTTCGATATGCGAAACGCTGCTGGCTGCGAAGAGGGGGCGGTTGCTCGACCGGCAGGCGTCGGCGACAGGGCCGACTTTTGCTCCTGCGAAATCTGCATTCACCCAGCACCTAAATTCCATAACTCATTGTCTATGGTTAACTATCTTAGATATACCCATATATGGACTCCTCGTTTATTGCAAGCCAAGTTTTCAAAAATTGATGTCAAAA